>JABDJV010000494.1 GCA_013003295.1 Pyrinomonadaceae bacterium
CCAACTATTGCTCGAAACCCTGAACGCACGGCCGATCCCGCCGGTCGCCATTACAACCGATTTTGCCTTATAAAGTCGGAAACGCCCGCGCTCGCGATCGTATGCAAATGCTCCGGTAACTCTTTCCCCGTCTTTTAAAAGAGCAATTACCGTGCATTCCATATGAACGTCGATACCCTGATGAACGCCATGATCCTGGAGGGTGCGAATCATTTCAAGACCCGTTCGGTCGCCGACATGGGCAAGCCGGGGATATTTGTGTCCGCCAAAATTTCTCTGCAGGATCTTCCCGTCTTTGGTCCGGTCAAATACCGCTCCCCATGCCTCGAGTTCCCGAGCCCGCTCCGGCGCCTCTTTCGCATGGAGTTCGGCCATGCGCCAATTGTTTAAGTACTGACCGCCGCGCATCGTATCGGAAAAATGAACCTTCCAATTATCCCGGTCATCAACGTTTGCGAGTGCCGCCGCCAGACCGCCTTCGGCCATAACCGTATGGGCTTTTCCCAGCAAGGATTTGCAGATCAGGCCAACAGAGACACCGGCCGCAGAAGCCTCGATCGACGCACGTAATCCCGCACCGCCGGCTCCGATCACAAGTACATCATGTTCAAACGTTTGATATTCCGCCATAAATAATTCTTAAACACATAGCAACATAGAAACAGTAGAAGGAAAACTTTTGTGAGGATTGATTGTGCCGATCTACTTTTCTTATCGAATAAAAACGACTTCGGTAAAGCCCTCAAAGCCCAATATGAGTCCTATTTTCCAATGTGTTACAAAAACCTTAAAAAATCCTAAAGTCGGTAAAGATACCCATTGAGCAAAGTCTGATGTATACGTCCGAAAAACCGACGCTGAACAAGCTCGCCCACGCAAATAGTTGATGCTTGTTATTGAGATTGCTCACGCAGTCGTAACATTTTTTGCTGACCGGCTTTTTTGACATTTCATCGTTTTTACCGCCGATCAGATGCCGCAGCGAATGACAACCAAGTGTGTAGCATGCCAGCAAAACGACATTTAACGCCAGGATCAAAGTTCCCACTCCGACGCCAAACGATTGGGACCCGTCAGCGTTGTCCCACCAAAGCGCCAGCCATACGTCATAAGACAGGAAGATCAAAAACAACAGCGCAAAGTAAAGGAAATATCGATGAATGTTCTGAAAAACGAGTGGAAACCAGCGCTCACCCCTATATTCGTTCCGCGGTTCACCGACAGCACAATTTGCCGGATCACCCCAAAAAGCTTTGTAATACGCACCGCGATAGTAATAACAGGTAAGCCGAAATCCACCCGGCGCCCAAAGGATCAAGAATGCCGGAGAAAACGGCAGCCAGCCTGGAAACCAACTGGGTTTCGGACCAAAAACGGCGTGCTCGGATTGTCCAAAAAGTTCGGGTGAGTAGAAGGGAGAGAGATAGTTAGCGCCGCCGCCGCTGTACCAATAATGCGCGTTTTGAAAGGCGGCCCAATTCGAATAGACGATAAATGCGCCAAGCCCCAAAAGGACAAGCAGCGGCTGCACCCACCATGCATCTTTACGCATTGTTTCGCCGAATGACCGCTTAACCTTTAAAGGAATACTTCGAGAAGTTGTAGCCACTTGCTTTAAAAACCTCCGACGTTAATTTTTCCTGAAATTTAAAATGATTATTGCCGAATAATTCCGTAAATTATTGAGCCAAACGAGCTATAAGTCAAGCAAATTCTAGAAAATACGCTTTCCACTCTTGATCACAGAGAAGACAAGATTTCTGCCGAATTCGTATGCTATTTGCCGATAGTCTTCGGTTCCAAAAACCAGCAGATCGGCCCTTTTTCCGACTTCGATCGACCCATGGGTTTTCCCCAACCCGATTGCATGAGCCGCATTTATCGTGACCGCATTCAATGCTTCCGACGGAAGAAGCTTTTGATAGCGGCATGCGATCGCCATGGTCACCGGTTGGGACGGGCATGGTGCAGAGCCCGGATTGTAATCGGTCGAAAGGGCGATAGCACATCCCCGATCGATCATGTTGCGCGCATCGGCAAATTCTCCGCTGCCAAGGTTAAAATTCACTGTCGGGGTAACAACACCGATCGTTTCCGAATTTGCAAGGAGGTCGATCTCCGAATTGCTTGTTGCATCGAGATGATCGATCGATGTTGCACCGTTTTCGATGGCAAATTCGGCGCAACCCAAATTTGTAAATTCATCAACGTGAGCTTTGATCGCAAAACCAAGTTCTTTTGCTGTATTAATCACTTTTTTCGATTGCTTCAGGTTAAAAGCATTCTTTTCACAAAAAACATCAATAAAGAAGGGACGGAATTTAGCCACAGAGTTCACCGAGGAAGATGAGTTTGGTTGGCTTTGTGTCAAAGCGTTTGATGTTTTGTCCGCGACAATCTCCTTCTCCGTGTTCTCTGTGCCCTCTGTGGCCGGATATTCCGCAGAAAAGTGCGAATTCTTATACCAATCCCAGGCCGCCGGAATCATATCCCTGCAAATCAGATCTGTGAATTCATCTTCTCGGCCTTTCCAATCCGCTGGGATCGCATGCGCCGCCAGAAACGTCGGGATCACATCGACCTGATGGTTTTTATCGAGTTCTTCGATAACCTCGAGCATTTTGATTTCATTCTCGAAATCAAGGCCGTAACCAGTTTTTATTTCAACAGTTGTAGCGCCAAGCTCAAGCATTACATCAAGTCTTTCAGACGCGTCGGAAGCCAATTCACGGATTGAAGCCGCGCGCGTTTTGGCAACCGTGCTGACGATTCCGCCGCCGGCTTCCATGATCTCTAAATACGATGCCCCCTTGATTCGCAATTCGAATTCGTTAAAACGGTCACCGCCAAAGACTATGTGTGTGTGGGGATCAACAAACCCCGGGGAAACAGACCTCCCGCTTGCATCAAGCACATTTTCGGACTCAAACTCTGCCAATATCTTGCCGCTTTTGTCTACGCCGACAATGGATTTACCTTCAACCGCAACGGCTCCATCCTCAACGATGCCAAGATCCCGCATCCCGATACCCTTTTTCGCACCTTCGCGGGCAGCGCAAGTTATCAATTGCCCGATATTACTGATTATTAAATCAACCTGTTTCATTTAACATTTAGCATTTAACATTGACCATTCACCATAAACCGTCTCCTGTCTCCTGTCTCCTGTCCCCTGTCTCC
>JABDJV010000002.1 GCA_013003295.1 Pyrinomonadaceae bacterium
GCCTGAAACGATTGAAACGGACGAGTTTCTTATCATCAAACCGGAAGGATTTCTGCATCCTCTGCGTGATGAACCGGATTTCCCTTTTGAAGCCTATTCGAAAACTTACGGAGAAAGATCGACGCGAAATATCTGGCGCGCGCGAACTCGTCTGAGAATATCTGAAGGCTCAAATTTGAAAAAACATGTCGCCGAGATCAAAAAAGGAAATGAAACTATTGATTCGAAAAAAGAACTGAATGATCTTCCCGCAGATCAGGCGGGTGTGATCCTTCGGAGCAAGAAGACCGAGGATGAGATTGATTATAAGGTCCTCCGAAAGATCGTCCAGAGCAAAACCCGTAACAAAGTTTACGAATTAAAAACGACGATATTGGAGCCGTACGGAGACGAATTCACAGAAAAAGCCTGCGAATTTATGAAAGGCTTTGTGGTAAAATAGACGGAAGTTTTCGGATTTATTTTCAAACTATATACCCATTAGATGCATCAGTAATAAAGCCGGAATAAATAAAACCCGATCCAGCATTACTTTTTTAGATATGAAAAACTTTTTATTTGCTTTTTTATTTTTTGCGCTTGGCGCATTGTTTGTCAGCGAAGCAAACGCCCAGACCGTTGGAGGCTCGCTAAAAACCGCTATCAAGGGAAAAACGGTTCGAGGTTACGTTGTTCTTAGTATCCCAAAAGGCCTCCATGTAAATTCCTATCGTCCAAAAAGTGAATACGCGATCCCGACCCGTATGAACGTAAGCGCGGTCGGCGCCAAAGCGTTTGGGGTTACCTATCCGCCGGGCAAGATGCGCACTTTTAGTTTTTCGAAAACTCCGATCAGCGTTTATGAGGGTCGGGCCGTTTTTGGCTTTAAGCTTACTGTGCCAAAAACGTATAGGAGAAGATATGTGACGGTAAAAGCAAAGGTTCGCTATCAGGCGTGCACCGATGAAGTTTGCTACGCTCCGAAAACTAAAGTAGTCAATTTGCGCGCGCGAGTTCGGTAACGCCGGCATGCCGATTGCGGTCAGGTGTGCGTCCCGCGCACCGATTTTAGATTACAATCCGAAAGTGGCGGCGAGACGCCACCACGACAGCCACCGGAACGGTGGCGCTACATTTTTTTATCCAGACCAAAGATAGGCTTCCGCTTTATCCACCGGCCATTTGTAAAATCAGGAATCTGCTGAGAAGTGCCGCCTTCTGAGATCGAACGCTCGGAAAGCGGTGTGATCACCATCATTGCCGCGCCATCGTACACGTCGATCGGCGGGGCAATTTCACGTTTGACCGACTGAATAAAATCATTTAAGACAAAGAAATCCATCCCGCCGTGGCCTGCGCCGGCAGCAACATTTTCATATTTCTTCCACATCCAGTGATCGTACTTATCGATATAAGGTTTCGAAGGTTCCCAACGGTGCGATTTCTCGCTAACTCCTTCGATATAGATCTGATTTCCATCCTTCATCCATAAACCCCGTGTTCCCTGCACGCGAAATCCGAGAGAATATGGCCTCGGCAGATTTGTGTCGTGGCTCAGAACAACCGTTTCCCCGTTAGCGCAGCTGATCATCGTCGTGACAACATCGCCGAGCTTAAATTCGACCCTTGCGTTCGGATGATCCGCTCCGCCTTTTTCGACGATGTAATTGTGAAGGCCGCGCGATTTCGTCGCCTGGGAATTAAGCGATATCATACGGTTCCCGCGATTCAGATCTAAATATTCCATTACCGGACCAAGCCCGTGGGTCGGATATAATTCTCCGTTTCGCTTGATCGAATGCTGTGTGCGCCATTTGGATTCGCTTCGCCCCTTTTCGCCAAACTCTACACCCGGATCAAATTTTACATGGCGCAGATCGTGCTGGTAGCCGCCCTGGCAATGGATCAACTCGCCAAAGATCCCTTTCCGAACCATATTCAAAACGGCCATAACGTCGCGCCGGTAGCATACGTTTTCCAAAAACATCAGGTGTGTGCCGGTTTCTTCGTGGACCCGCACCATTTCCCAGCATTCATCAACCGAGCTCGCACCGGATACTTCTACTCCGACGTATTTGCCGGCCTTCATCGAATCGACCGACATCGGAACGTGCCAAAGCCAGGGCGTGCTGATAATCACAGCGTCAACGCCTGATTTTTTAAGCAGATCGCGATAGGCATAATCGCCTTTATCAAATACCTCTGCCTTGGGCGCCACGGCCTTTTCAATCATCGATTGCGCCAGGTTTATTCGCTCCGGATCGATATCGCAGATCGCTGTTACTTCCACATCGTCCCGTTCAAGCGAATTCTTCAAATGCCATGTCCCGCGAAGGCCGACCCCGATCAAACCGAGGCGCACTTTTTCTTTTCCCCGCGCTCGTATGATGTTAGGAGCTGACATAATACCTAACCCTGAAACCGCCGTATTTTTTATAAAATCCCGTCTTTTCATTCGATCTGTTTCTCCAAATTCACATGCTTCGTCCGATCACGGACATAAGACGTCCCGTCTTTCCTAGAGTCTTCTTTTCCACCCGGTATGAAAAAAAGAGATCGGTTCTCTCCATCGTGCAAAAAGGTGCAATGGAAATATTTTCAGCCCGCAAACCGATACTTAAAAGCTGCTCCTTGTTTGCAATGTGCAGATCGATCAAGGCATGACCTTCACGCGTTTTCTCAAGTAAATTTCCACTTGTGGAAAACTTACTATTGAATGCATCGATCACTTCCTGACCGATCTCGTAATTCTTGCCGCTTGCCGCCGGTCCGATAGCAGCAATGAGATCCTCGGGCCTCGTGCCAAATTCATCACGCATTTTTTCAAAAGCATTTTTGACGATCGATTCAACCGTTCCGCGCCATCCGGCGTGTACCGCGGCATATGCACCTGTTTCCGTGTCTCCAAGCAGAACCGGCACACAATCGGCCGTTTTGACCGCGGCTAACATTCCGGGAAGATCTGAAACAAGCGCGTCATATTTTTCCTCGGTGTTTTGAGCTTCGGCCAACGTTTTAACCGTCTTCACCCCATTTCCATGAACCTGCCAAACCGAGGTCAACGAAAACCTGTTATCGAAAACCTTTAGAAAACGCCTCCGGTTTTCAGCGATATTCTCATCGGAATCTTCGCCAAATCCAGCCAAATTCAAGTCGTTTTCCGGATAAGGTGAAACTCCGCCAAGGCGCGTTGAAAATCCGTTTACAAATCCAGATTCTTCTAACGCTTTTGAAACAAGGACTTTGGCACCGTCATTTTCTCGCCAAAGAAACCCAAAATCTGATAAAGTCTCTTTAGAATAATCTGACCCCCGATTTTTGACTTTTGACTTCTGATTCATGATTATTTCCATTGGTGTAGATATTATTGAAGTTTACCGTATACGGGAAACGATCGAAAGAACCCCGCGTTTTGTCGAGCGTGTCTTCACAGAAAAGGAACGAGCTTATTGCGACTCGAAAGGCGCCGCGGCTGCACAATCTTACGCCGGAAAATTTTGCGCAAAAGAGGCATTTCTAAAGGCGATTAAAACGGGCTGGCGCGGAAAGATCACCTGGCACGATATGGAGATCATTAATGATGAAGAAGGTGTTCCGAGCTTTGAGATCAGTGGCGAGGCAAATGTGTTCCTTGAGGATTTAGGCGCTACCACGGTTCATCTTTCGATCTCGCATACGACCGAACATGCCGTCGCACAGGTCGTTCTTGAATAGCTATATAAAATTCATACGGATCTTTCGCCACATTCTTATCAACAAAAACGCCAAAACGATGGCTAAAACCGTCAAACCCCCGGCACGCGCGTAGCTTCCGTAGAGCCAATATCCGCTTGCGAACAGAACACAATAAACAAGAAGAGTTCCAAAAACGGTAGCGAGAATTCCTTCCGCAAGATTCGTCGGTTGATCGGTCTTTTTGAGAGTCTCACCCTTTTCTTCCGCTCGCCTGATCACCGGTTTCCAGCCGCCGCCGCTTGGCCGAATCTTCTTGTAAAAGCTAAACAGTATTTCATCATCTTCCGGCGGGGTGAGAAATGTGACGGCAAGCCATGAAACCGTCGTGATCAAAACGACAAACGGATACTTAAGATAGCCGGGAAAGGCTCCGGCGTCTCCAAATAGTGAATCCCCGAGAGATGTAAACGTAAGGCTTATTGAGACGATTCCCGAAACGGTCATAGCGGTGATCTCGCTCCAGGCATTGATACGCCACCAAAACCAGCGCAGCAAAAATATCAATCCAGAACCGGCACCAAACATCAGAATGATCTCAAAAAACTGAGCTGCATTTTTTAGCGTTAGCGCAAACGAAATGCTCAATATCATGAGTAGTACGGTGGCGATCCTTCCAATATATACCAATGTTTTTTCCGAAGCGTTCTCATCGATCGTTTGCCTGTAAAAGTCGTTAACAATGTAGGAAGCACCCCAATTCAGATGGGTCGAGATCGTACTCATATACGCCGCTACGAGCGACGCCAGAACCAATCCCAGCAGCCCGGGCGGCAGAAAGGTGAGCATCGCCGGATAAGCGAGATCGTGTCCAAGCTTGTCGGCGGAAACATTTGGAAATGCTTGCTTTATGCTGGCAAGATCGGGAAAAATCACCAGCGAAGAAAGCGCCACCAGGATCCAGGCCCATGGACGCAAGGCGTAATGCAGAATGTTGAATAGAAACGTCGCGCCGATCGCATGATTTTCGTCTTTTGCCGCAAGCATTCGTTGGGCGACATACCCGCCGCCGCCCGGTTCCGATCCGGGATACCAGGCACTCCACCACTGCACCGCGAGCGGCAGTACGAGAAGCGTCATCAGCATCTCGGTATTGGTAACATCCGGCAGGATCGATATCTTTTCGGTGACGTTCGGGTGGGCCAGGAGCTTTGAGATCCCTCCGACCGCTTCATGATTTACCGATACATAGGCCGCGCCAATCGCGCCGGTCATGGCAACAAAAAACAAAACCGAATCGGTATAAACAACTCCTCGGAATCCGCCGATTGCACTGAAGATCACCGTGATCAACGCCGCAATCCCGACCGTCCAAAGAGGCGACAAACCAAGCATCACTTCTCCGATCTTTATCGCCGCCAGCGTTACGCCCGCCATCGCGAGGACATTAAAAAGCAGGCCCAGATATATGGACCTGAAACCCCGCAGAAATTTCGCCGGCTTGCCGCTATA
This sequence comes from Pyrinomonadaceae bacterium, assembly GCA_013003295.1. Classification (GTDB taxonomy): domain Bacteria; phylum Acidobacteriota; class Blastocatellia; order Pyrinomonadales; family Pyrinomonadaceae; genus Aridibacter. Next base: position 5,164 of record JABDJV010000002.1, read on the forward strand.
GCGCAGCTGGTAAAACTCCAGATCGGTCTTCACATTGGATCTTCGCCAAAGACGTGCATATATAAAAACCGTTAACATTCCTGTGATCAAAAACGCCCACCAGACCCAATTTCCCGCAACCCCTTTGGTGCGAACAAGGTCAGTAACAAGATTCGGTGTGTCCGTAGAAAATGTAGTCGCCACCATCGACATTCCGAGCAGCCACCACGGTAGATTTCGCCCCGACAGAAAGAATTCCGAAGTGTTTTTTCCAGCCTTTCTTGAAACGACGATCCCGATGATCAGGATCGTAGAAAAAAGACCGAAGATTATTAGGTAGTCAATTGTCTGTAATTCCATAGATTTAAGGCGTTTCAACAATCGCTCGTAAATTGGTAAGTTATAAGCTGCTTTGAAATGCAGTCCGGACGAAAAAAGTCTCTTGAGAATACAGCGCTATTCAGCCGAATTACAAATAAACGTCAGAACTTGGTTTGAACAAAACAGCGACATTGGTAGTTTTAGCAGCCGGGATCGGAAGCCGATACGGAGGTTTAAAGCAGCTTGACCCAATTAGCGAAAGCGGCGAAACCTTTATCGATTTCTCGCTTTACGATGCCGCGCGATCCGGGTTTTCGAAGGCCGTATTTGTAATCAGAAAGTCGATTCTCGACGAATTTCGAGCGGTTTTTGACAAGAAATTGAAAGGCAAAATTGAGGTAGAATACGTTTTCCAGGAAACGGATCTGATCCCAAAAGAATTTTTCCCGACCGCCAGGGTCAAGCCATGGGGAACCGGACACGCCCTTTTGATGGCCAGGAATGCCGTCGAAGGAAATTTTTGTGTGATCAACGCCGATGACTTTTACGGCAGGTCGGCGTTTGAAAAGATGTTTCGAAAATTGCAAGAAATCGATCCGGTTACTGCCGATTTTTCGATGATCGGCTATAAGCTCGAAAACACCCTATCGGAAAACGGCAGCGTCTCGCGCGGACAGTGTTTTGTATCGCCTGATGAAAATCTCGAAAAGATTGTTGAGAGAACAAAAATCCTTCGCGAAAATGGTAAAATCATTTACGTAGATGATGATGGATCTGAAAGATCGCTCGATCCAGGTACGATCGTATCGATGAACTTTTGGGGATTTACTCCGAAGATCTTTGATCATCTCGAATCCGAATTCACGAGTTTTCTAAATGCAAATTCAGCCGATCCTTCCGCGGAATTCTATATCCCAACGGTAGTTGACAGGTCGATCAGCAGTTCGGGCGCGACTGTCAGCGTTTTGTTATCCGATTCGAAATGGTTGGGAATGACCTACAAAAATGACAAGCCACTTGCGGCAGCACGTATAAAAGAACTGCAGGAAAGAAAGATCTATCCAAGCAAACTCTGGTAAATGAAATTCGATATAGAGAACATATTTAGGCACTTTGATATTGACAGCGAATTTGTCAATTCAACCGAGATCATCTCGGGGCATATAAACGACACTTTTCGGATCGAGACGACAAACAAGCCGCATTATATTCTGCAGCGGATCAATCACCAGGTCTTCGAAAATGTGCCCCGCTTGTTGGAAAATAAGGTTTCGATCAGTAAGCATCTGACAAGCAAGCTTGGACACATCTCCAAAAACGAACTTTACAGGAAAGTCTTAACATTTGCGCGAACAAGGACGGGCGAGAACTTCTATCGGGACGAAAACGGCAATTATTGGAACTTGATGTTTTATGTGGATGATTGCGTAAATTATCTGGCCGTCACCGATCCCAAGCTCGCGTTTGAGGCGGGAAGGATCTTTGGAGAGTTTCTTTCGTTAACCAGAGATTTCGATTCATCCAAGCTCTTCGAAGTGATCCCAAATTTTCACACAATGTCATTTCGGTTCGCGCAGTTTGACCAAGCGCTTGCGGGCGCGACGGAAGACAAAACCGCTTTAGCCCGGAATTCTATCGATTTTGCCAATTCGCTTCGAGCCGAAATGTTAAAGATCGAGAAATTGGTAGATCAAAACAAGATTCCCCTTCGTGTAACCCATAATGACACCAAGATCTCGAACGTCCTGTTTTCGCAGGCGGGCGAAGCGCTTTGCGTTATCGATACCGATACAGTGATGCAGGGAATCGTCCATTTCGATTTTGGAGATGCGATCAGAATAATCTGTAATACCGCCGATGAAGACGAACAGGATCTGAGCAAGGTCGGGTTTAACCTTGGCTTCTACGAAGCTTTTACAAAGGGATTTATGGAATCGATGAGAGATGAGATCTCCGAGATCGAAGTTGAACATTTGGCCTTTAGCGCCAAAATGATGACGTTTATAATCGGGCTTAGATTTCTGACAGATTATTTAAATGGCGACGTCTATTTCAAAACGAAGTACGAAACCCACAATCTCGACCGAGCCAAAAGCCAGTTCAAACTCGCCAGCCGGATAGAGGAGAATATGGATCGGATGAACGAGATAGTCGGTCGCGAATTCCTGGCTGGCGCAGGTGTTTAAGAAAATTCACTTCTAATTCCCGCCGATTTGTTGCACAATTGGAGGCAAAGAGAATAAGGGTTAGGGTTATGAGTATAAATTATCAATGTCCGGCTTGTTCAAGGAGCTTGTATTACGATGCCGGCGGCCCGACATTTCAGGTCTGCCCGATTTGTAAAAGTAAGATAATAGTTCCCTCAACGGTCGTTCATCAATCCGAGATGGGGTCAGTCGGGGCCGACCGGAGCACTCTGGAGCAACAAAAAACTCTAAAACTCGCACAGATCCAAAGCGAGATGCAGGCCGGAAGAAAAATCGAGGCGATCAAACATTTTCGGGATGCATTTGGCTCGAGCCTTGCCGAGGCAAAAGACGCCGTCGAGGTAATGGAGCATGGCGGTAAGATAAATATCTCAAATGCAAATCTCAGCCGCGATCAGATGAATCCGGCCGCAAAGAATCTCCCCGGTATTCCACAGAGAAAAGAATTGGAAAGATCGCCTCAGTTCAATCCCAGGCGGGCGATATCGACGATCCTGTTTTATATCGCCATCGGCTTGATGCTCTACTATTGGTTTTTTGATTAACCGTATGAAGTGCAAGCATCCTTGCTTGCAAGTTTGTGTATTTCAGCAAACTGAAAGGGACTTATCATCCCAGCCTTTAGAACTATTCAATTGCTCTCGCAATTGCGCAAGCAAGGAAGCTTACGCTCCAGTCAGTCCGATTTCCGCTTTGCGATCCATTCATTTACATTCCTTTCTAAAATATCGAGCGGAACCGCCCCGCTTAGCAGCATAACGTCATGAAGTTCCCTCAGGTCAAATTTCTCGCCGAGTTCGCGGGTCGCTTTTTTGCGGAGTTCCTTCATTTTTAATTCACCGATCTTGTATGCGAGCGCCTGCCCCGGATATGAAATGTACCGGTCGATCTCGTTGACAATATCCTGCTGGGTCTTTGGCGCGTTGGCGGCAAAGAAATCGATCGCGCGCTGACGGTCCCATTTGAAATAGTGCATTCCGGTGTCGACAACAAGGCGCACCGCACGCCACATTTCGTAAGTTAACTGACCGAATTTATCGTAGGGATCTTCATACAAACCCATATCCTCGCCTAAAGATTCGCTGTATAAACCCCAGCCCTCGGTAAACGCGGTATAGCCGCCGAATTTGCGGAAGTTTGGCACTTCCCCAAGCTCCTGCTGAAGTGCGATCTGGAGGTGATGTCCGGGAACGGCTTCGTGGATCGAAAGCGCCATCATTTCCCACTTTGGTCGGGTTTCCGGTTTGTATAGATTCACGTAGTAATAGCCGGGCCTCGAACCGTCTCCGGCGGGTCGGTTGTAATATGCGGTGGTGGTATCGGGAGCGATCTGGTCGGGAATCGGGATCACACCGTACGGCATGCGCGGCATCGTTTTGATCACTTTCGGCACTTCGGGATCGATGCGTTTTGAGATCGCCCGATACGCCATCAGAAGTTCTTCAGGCGTCTCATAGAAGTACTTCGGGTCGGTTCGCAGATGATCAAAGAATGCCAGCAGGTCGCCGTTAAAGCCTACCTTTGTCTTGATCTTTTCCATCTCTCCACGAATTCGCGCAACTTCCGACAAGCCCTTCTCATGAATTTCTTTGGGCGTCATGTTCGTCGTCGTGTAAGAACGGGCAAGATAGCTATAGAACCTTTCACCATCGGGATGCTGCCAGATTCCAGCCTTTGGATAGCTCGCCGGCAGATACTCGTCTACAAAAAACACTTTGAGCTTTTTGTAGGAAGGAATGATACTCGCTGCGATTGCTTTTTTTGCCTCTCTCCGGAGGCGCGACTTCTCCGACTCGGAAAAATCCTTTGGAAACTTTTGAAAAGCCGAAAAAAAGGGGCTCTTTTCCGGGGAATCGACAATATGATTATCGATCTGCGCCGGAACCCTTTCCAGGACCTTCTTCGCCCACATTATTTTCAGGCGTTTTCCCTCACGCATCAAAGCGATCGTCTGATCCATACGCGTTGGAAATTTATTAAGCCTTACGATCCAGTCTTCGTAGTCCTTTACGGTTTTCAGTGGAATAAACCTGGCCGTCTGCTGAGCGGTCTGAATTCCTCCGCGTTGGTTTATCGGAAGCAGATATCCCTTGAATTTGTGGCGCTCAATACCGCCTTCATAGCTTTTCTTAAATAGATCGTAATTGAGCTGATCCGAAACCGACAATTTTGACCGGTCGATTCTCTTTATCTTCTCAAGCGTGGCGATATTTTCCCGGTGGCGCCGCTCAATTGCCGCGAGGCTGTTGTCAGACCATTCGGTGTTATAGCGGCGATCGCCTTGTGACGACGCAAAAGTCGGGCTGTTTTTCAAGCCTTTTTCCCACTCCGAATCAAAAATTGCGTAAAGCTGTTTTGTAGCCTCCGAATCGTTTGAACGGTTTTGCGTAAGCGCGGTGCTAAAACTAATAGCTAGAATAAATACAAAAATCAGCGGTCTCATTTATGGCCATCTCCTCTTTAAAAGCAAATTATTCTTGTGATCTTTGCCTAAGAATACAATAAAAAAAATGACGGTCAAAACAACCGTCATTTCGATTTCGCTGAAAAAGAGGCCTTACTTTGTGGCGTCTAATAGTTCGATAAGCATATCGGAATATTCTTTCTTTGCGGCTCCCGAAAAGTTGCCTACTTTCATACGAATATTTCTTGCTTTTGCGATGCGTGAAAGTTTCTTTCTCGTAACCGGCACCAAGAGAAGTTCACCTACCCCGCCCGGCTCATTTCTAAACATACGGAATGACCGGCCAATGTACATCTTTTTCCCATCAAGAGTTAGTGTCAGAGAATTTGATTTGTGAAACCGGAAATTCTTAGATGAAGAGATCATTGCGATGAAATAGACGTGCTGGTAAGGATTGTAGAGCTCACCCTTTGACACGTATATCGTTCGCATATCAAGCTTCTGGGAGACCTTTCCTGCCCTTACGAGCGGAAACGTCTGATCGGTGACAATGTAACTCGCGTCCTTTTTCGGAGTGGAGCCAAAGTATAGGTTGTCATACCCACCGAGCTTTTGAGCATAGGTCTTTGGCGAATTCGACCATGTTTCGATCCCAAAGCCGGCGGTCATGTTTCCGGCCGATTTTGAGCGTCGGGACTTTGGTTTTGGCTGCGCGGCAAGTTTTGCGCGAGCCGCGGCCTGCATGGCTTTTATTTTCTCAACCTTCTCCCGGCGCTTTTTTTCGCGAAGTTCGGCACGAAATTGCCATGCCGGCTTCATTCCTTCAATTGACCAAACACCTCTTTTTTCCGCTTTTGCCCGCGCCTGATTTTCTTCATACAGCAGGCTCTCGCCGGCCTCCTGATTCTTTTTCTCCGAGGCGGAGTGCCAGGCGGCGCCATCACGGATCATTTGCTGGCTAATATCCACGCCGTTCAAGTAGACGCGTCCGACCGTTTTATCCAACGCCATTCCGTTTGGCTCAAACATCACTGTTTGATTCAGAAGAAGCTTTTTCAAGTGGTCTTTTACCGTTGAATGAAGCGGCTGCTGAGCCTCGGGCACTTCGATATACTGCAGTTCGAGAGTAATGCTCATACCCGCCTGAGGCACTACGACGATGGTCTTTCCATCGATCACCTGCGTGACGGTCCCGTATAGCTTGCTTTGCGAAAATGCTGACGTTGCTAAAAGTAGAGTTAGGAATGCGGATAAGATCGGGGCTGTTTTTCTCATGATGATTGGTGGTTAATCCGCCGTTAGATCATATTGTCTGAGACGACGGTAAAGGGTTGAAGGTGAAATCCCGAGAAGCTCCGCGGTTTTTCCGCGATGCCATCCAGTTTTATCGAGAGCATTGATGATCTGTTGCTTTTCAATGTCTTTCAGATTTGTGGGTGAAGCGACATTGTGAAACGTTCCGGACGCATCTTCCTGAGGCTGGTTGTAGTTTACCGAAACGCTCGGTGCAGCAGTATTGTGAACTACTTCTGGCGCGAGCTCTTTATTCGTGATCTCGCCATTGTCCGAAAGCAGAATGGCTCGTTCGAGGCAATTGCGAAGCTGACGCACATTGCCCATCCAGCTATAGGATACAAGGGATTCTATCGCCTGGGGAGTTAGTATCGGAGCATCCGCTCCGGCGATTTTTTTCAATAAATGGCGGGCGATCGGCTCGATATCTTCACGCCTTTCGCGAAGCGGCGGGATATTTATCTCAAAACTATTTATCCGGTATAAAAGATCAGCACGAAACACTCCGTCCGAGATCGATTTTTGCGGATCGCGGTTTGTAGCAGCTACAAGCCGAACATCTACTTCAACCTTTTTCACGCCGCCGACACGGAAAAACGAACGCGTTTCAAGGGCTCGCAGCAATTTTGATTGAAGCTGCAAAGGCATTTCCATAACCTCGTCGAGGAAAAGTGTTCCCGCATCAGCGATTTCAAAAAGTCCCAGCTTGCGGTTTTTTGCACCTGAGAAAGCGCCGGTTTCGTGACCGAATAATTCGCTTTCGAGAAGTGAATCCTGAAGCGCCGCACAATTCAGATCAACGAACGTCGAATCCTCGCGCGGACTCAATCTGTGAATTGCCTGAGCTACGAGTTCCTTTCCGGTTCCGGATTCGCCGGTTACCAGGACCGATGTGTCCGATGCCGCAACTCGCTTTATCAAACGCAGGATCTCTTTCATCTGCGGGGATTCAGCAACAATATCAGGCATTTTTTCGCTGGTGCGTTTGATCTGTGCCTTGAGTCTCTGGTTATCGATCTTTAGTTTTTGCTTTTCTGCGGCTTGATTTACCAAAGCGGAAAGCTCGGTTATACGGTAGGGTTTTGTTAAGTAATCGTAGGCTCCGAGTTTCATTGCTTCGATCGCCGATTCGACCGTTGCCTGCCCCGTGAGCATAATTACCTCCGGCGGATTCTGGCTTTTCTCGCGAAGACGCCGTAGAAGCTCGATACCGTTTAGTTGCGGCATATCGATATCCGAGAGCATTACATCAAAATCTTGTTCATTAAGCAGAGTCCAGGCTTCCTCGCCGTTTGTGGCGATCTCAACTTCGTGCCCTTGCCGCTGCATTTCTTTCTGCACGACAATTCGTAAGTTTCGCTCGTCATCTACTACTAGAATTTTTGCCATAATTTTATTGTCGGTCCGTGTAGGAGTTTTATATTTTTTCTTCTGCTGGCAGGTAGATCGTAAACGTCGTCCCGATTCCTACCTTTGAACGGACCGCCAGACGACCCTCATGATCCGTGATGATGCCGTAGCAAACCGCCAGACCGAGTCCGGTGCCTTTTCCGACCTCTTTCGTTGTAAAAAACGGTTCGAAAATCTTCGACATATTTTCGGTGTTAATCCCAATTCCGGAATCTTCGATCTCGATCACAACCTGCTTTTTCTCCCTAAACGCTTTGAATTTCAGGGTACCGCCGTCGGGCATGGCGTCAATGCCGTTTGTAGAAAGTGCGATAATTGCCTGCTGAATTTGTCCCTCGTCAGCGACGACCAACGGCAGATTTTCTTCGATCTCCAGGTTCAACGTTACGTTGTTGCCGCGTTTTTGGTGCTCGAGAAGCTTGGCGGTTGATTCGATCACCTCCTTGACGTCAATTGAATAGCGGACTCCGTTTCTGCCGCGGCTGAATTCCAAAAGCCCGTTTGTGATCGTCTTGCAGCGGAATGCCTCATTGCGGATCAATCCAAGGTATTCGCCGAGATCGTCGACTTCTGCCGAATCATCAAACGCCCCTTCACCGAGCCTCGATTCAAGCGATTCCGCACACGCGGAAATCGTCGCAAGAGGATTGTTTATTTCGTGTACGACGCCGGCCGCAAGCCGTCCAACGGCGGCCAGCTTCTCGGCTCTTCCGGCAGCATGGATCGCTTCCACCCGCGGAGTAACGTCCTCACCGATTGTGATTATGTGGGTAATATGATCCATCTCATCGCGCATGGGAATCTTGCTCACAACCCAGTGCCGGATCCTTCCGTTCTCGTCGGTGGTCTGCTGTTCGATACGCTGAATCTTGCCGGTTTCAAAAGCCTTTTCGAATTCCGCACGAAGCCCGTCGGTCGGGTTGTTGTTCAATACCTCAAAAACGTTTCTGCCAACCACGGAATCTCTGGCTTCCCCCTGGGATCCGATCTCACGATGCTGATTCCACATTACGATCCGGTAATGACGATCGATAACATAAAGCGATACCGGCAGCGCATCCAAGACGTTCTCGGTAAACTTCTGGTGTTCCTCTTTTGCCTGGTTTATAGACGAACTCATCGTCGCTTCATAGTGCGCCGACAGGTTCAAACTCATAGCGGTCATTTGTGTGGCCGCCTCAACGAGTCTTTCCGAGATCTCGGGAAAATCTTCCCTTTGGTTGATCCCGACGATGACCGCCCCTTTTACTTCGCCGTAAATGTGAAGCGGAAAAACATATTCGAATTTGTGCGCGCCTTTGTGGAAAAAAAACTCCTCCTCATCCTCAGCCCAAAACGAAACCTTCAGCGGCAGAAAATTCAGCCACTCCCTGAAGCGCTTTTTGTGAAAGATTTTTGAGGTCTTTTCACCAGCCCGGTCAAAGGCACAGCTCACCAATCCTATATGGTCAAGCTCAACTGCGACCGCACAGAGATCCACCTCCAGACCCTCACGAAGCGTCTCTGCCACTTGCGCCGCCACTTTTTTCGGATGAACCGCGAATAACAGATTTCGTCCCAATTCAGAAATAAACTTTAGCTCCGTTAATGAGCTTGATTCGAATTCAGAAAGAACGCGAGATTCTGTATGCTTGAAATTCTCTTTTAGGGGTACCATTATTTGAAATACGAACCGACAAACTTTTATTGGTTTTTGACATCTGATCTGGGAGAGAGATTCCGCAAATCTTCCTCAAGAATGCATTTATCCCTAACTATAAATTAAACAAGTTTTAACACTTTGTCAACGGTTTTAACGCGCTAGTTTTGGTAAAATTTGACACAAAAGCAAAACTAGTCAAGAATCTAGAAGCTTCGCAATGAATAAAGCGCTCGTAAATCTCCATAAATCAGTACTTTACGCGGCAATCTTGTTTTCATTTTTGCTAACAGTGCCGGTGAGTCTTGATGCCCAGGAAATCGTCGATGAAACGGTCGCAACGGTCAGCGATGGCGGCGAACCGGAATTGATCACTTATTCTGATCTTTTGTGGCAACTCGCTTTGGTACCAAATGCTCCCCTCAATCCTCCAACTTCTGAGGACCTAAATCTTGCTTTACAGGTAATTATCCGGCAGAGATTAATAGCGCTTGAAGCAAAGCGCGTTCCCCGTGAAGAGCCGTCGGAAGACGAGGTTGATGAAGAGATTAAGAGAGTTTTGGACCAGTTTCCGTCGACCGCGGATTTCGTCAGACGGCTCAATATTGTGGGTTTTGACTCCGTAAAGGACGAAAACTTTCAGGAAATGATGGAACAGCGGGTCTCGATCGAAAAATATGTCGATTTCCGCTTTCGTTCATTTGTTGTCATCACACCGGAAGATGAAAAAGACTATTACCGGAATGTTTTTACGCCGGAATTTCGGCGGCAAAACCCCGGTTTACTTTTGCCGTCGCTTGAGGAAGTCAGGGATCAAATAAACCAGACGCTGACCGAAAGGAAGGTGGAAAGCGACATAGAGAACTTTTTAGACAATGCCCGCGACCGCGCAGAGATCAATGTTTTAAGCGAGATCTAGCCGCCGTTTTCAAGAATAACTTTTGCCGCCTGAAGACTCTTCATGTGCTCTTCACTAACCTCCGGATAGCTCATATCGATCGACTTCATTTTCTTCACGATCACCTCAGAAACAGCAAGACGTGTAAACCATTTGTGATCAGCCGGCAAAATGTACCAAGGTGATCTTTCGGATGAAGTGGCCTCAATCGCTTCCCGGTAGGCGGTTTGATAGTCTTCCCAATAACCTCTCTCTTTCAGGTCAGCCTCAGAAAACTTCCAATTCTTCTCGGGTGTCTCGATACGAGATAAAAACCGCCGCTTTTGTTCCTCTTTTGAAACATTCAGAAAAAACTTCAGAACATGAACTCCGTTCTCCGTCATATATTTTTCAAAGTTGCGGATCTGCTCAAAGCGTTTTTGCCAAATGTCCGGGTCGTTCTTAATTTTGTCCGGTAGCTGGCTTGTTTGCAGAATTACCGGGTGAACCCGAACCACGAGAACGTCCTCGTAATACGAACGATTAAAGATGCCTATGCGGCCCTTTTCCGGTGTCGCCTTCATACAGCGCCACAGATATCCGTGGTCCCGCTCCTCGGCCGAAGGCTTCTTAAACGAGAAAACCTGGGTTCCCTGCGGATTGAGGCCGCTCATAACGTGCTTTATCGCGCCATCCTTCCCTGCCGCATCCATTGCCTGAAAAATGATCAGCAGTGAGTGTTTGTTGTCGGCATATAAAACACTCTGCAGTTTTCGAAGCCGCTTTATGTTGCGCTTTAAATCTTTCACAGCATCGTCTTTAGCGGTATAATCAGCGGTGAAATCGGTCTGATGGTCATTTAGATCAAGCTTCTCGCCTTCCGGCACACGAAATTTATTTATATCCATAGGTATTTTTACCGCATCGATCCCTCTGAATGCAAAGATGAAAAAATACATTGAACGTCTGAAATACACGCTCATTTTGAGCCTGTTGATACCCGCAATTGACGCATTTGCTCAAACAGCCTTGGTCTCTCAAACGGTTCAGCTGAAAAATGGAAAGACCTTTGATCTCAAGATCCATCGTGATTTTGCGATAATTCCCGCAGCAGAGGGGTTAAAACGGGTCCGCTTCTTCGCCAAGTCGCCTGACGGAAGGATTTTCGTGACAGATATGTTCAACCTTACCGATAACAAAAAAGGTAAGGTTTATATTCTTGACAATTTTGATAAAACAACCGGGAAATTCGGTAAGATCAATACATATATGTCGGGGCTCAGAAACCCAAATAGCGTCGCATTCTATACGGATGAAATAGGGCAGGATTGGTTCTATTTAGCCGAGACCGATAAGCTCACGCGGAGACGATTTCGGAAAGGTGAAACCGAGCCAACCGACAAACAACCGGAGGTTCTTGCTAAGTTTCCGGCTTATGGCCTGAGCTATAAATATGGCGGGTGGCATCTGACCCGCACGATAGTATTTGGAAATAACGGAAAGCTATACGTTTCTGTCGGCTCGAGCTGCAATGCGTGTAACGAGAAACGAAGTGAGCCATTTCGGGCGACCATCCTCGAGATGAATCCGGATGGTGCCAAGCGAACAATTTATGCCCGCGGCATGCGAAACGCGGTAGGGATGCTCTGGCTCGGCCGCTATCTTTTTGTAACGAATCATGGATCCGATCATCTGGGTCTTAACAAACCGGACGACACTTTTTATGCTGTTCGGCGCGGAAAGGACTACGGATGGGCGCGCTGTTATCAATATCGCGGAAGGATCTACCGCGATCGGTTTATCCCTTCGCGCAGAGGCTGCCGCGGCGTGCCGCGTTCTTACTCATATTTTAAGGCCCACAGCTCGGCAATGGGCTTTGATTATTTTGACTCGGATACCTCATCGGGATTTATAAAGAATTCGTTTTTGATCGCACTACATGGATCTACAGATAAATCGCTGAAACGCGGTTATAAGGTTGTTGTTGTAAGGAAGGGTAAAAGGCATAAGGATCTGATCACCGGCTTTTTGAACGGCAAAACGGTCTTTGGAAGACCGCTGGACATCTTTAAGCTTTCACCCGATTCATTTCTTTTGAGCGACGACCATGGCGGCGTAGTTTATCTGGTCAGAAAAAAACGTTAAAATTATTATTGAGTTTCACGCAAAAACCGCACAAAGATGCGTCAAATTAATTAAGCGTCAGTCATGTCTAAAGCAGTAAAACTTTTTCTTACATTCATAATTGCGTTTTCATTTACCCCGTCGGCATTTTCGAAGGTAAAACTTGTAACGCATAAGATCTCACTTGATGACGGCCGGAAATTTACCCTGAAGCTTCCCGGAAACTACGAAATAATCCCGGCTGCCCAACGTTTGAGGCGCCCGCGATTTCTCGCTCAGGCACCCGATGGCCGATATTTTGTTACGGATATGTTTGATATGACCGATAACAAAAAAGGTACGGTTTACAACCTTGGCCGCATAAACAAAAAGACCGGAAGATTAGGCAAACCAAGACCCTTCCTCACCGGATTGCATAATCCAAACAGCGTCGCTTTTTATACTGACTCAAAAAAACGCATCTGGTTTTATGTGGCTGAAACCCACAAGTTGACCCGCTATCGATACCGCGTAAACCGAAACAAGGTCTTCGGCAGGCCGCAGGTTTTGGCGCGGTTCCCCGCATACGGCCAAGAATACAAATACGGAGGATGGCACTTGACGCGGACGATCGCCGTTGGCACAAATGGAAAAATATATGTTTCGATAGGCAGCAGCTGCAATTCCTGTGAAGAAAAGGAAAGCGAGAGAGATTTGCGGGCAGTGGTTTTGGAGATGAACCCGGACGGCAGCGAAAGACGTGTATTTGCGCGAAACGTCCGCAACGCTGTCGGCTTAAAATGGATAAACAATGCCCTTTATGCAACCGTGCAGGGGGTCGATCATCTTGGCCTGCATCGGCCGGACGACACTTTTCATGTTCTGAAAGACGGAATGGATTACGGTTGGGCAAAATGTGTACAGCAGAATGGGTCGATGGTCTTCGATGAAACGTACGCCGTTGAGGGTCAGGAAAACCCAGATTGCCGGAAATTCCCCGCCTCGCCAATATATTTTGCAGCACACAGCAGCGCAATGGGGTTTGATTATTTTGGTGAGTTTGCCGACAAGCCCCTAAGAAACTCTTTTCTCGTGGCGCTGCACGGTTCTACCAGCCGGGCGGATCGCCGCGGGTATCAAATTGTGATCGCCCGAAAGGGGAAAAAACACGAAGTTTTCGTTGACACCTTCAGGAAGAAAAAAAGAATCGTCGGACGCCCGTGCGATATTGTCAGGGTTTCTGATTATTCATTTTTATTTACCGACGATAACGCAGGTGTCGTTTATTACGTCCGGAAGAGGGGCGCCCTCTAAACAGCGACTCCCCGCGATCAGACGCAGAGTCTGGAATAAAATCGTTTGTGATGCGTATTTGCCAATAGGTCCTACTTGCAACAAACTGGAACTATCTGCGTAATAAAATAAAGGTTTCTGATTCGCAAATTTTATGAACATTGGAATTACGGTTTATCCAACCTACGGTGGAAGCGGAATAGTCGGCTCGGAGATCGGCCGTGAACTCGCGGAGCAGGGCCACACCGTTCACTTTATATCGTCTGCCCTTCCGACGCGCCTTACCGAACTGAACGAACGAGTGCATTTTCACGAGGTTGAGATGATGAATTATCCTCTCTTCGAGCATCAGCCGTACAGCCTTGCGCTGGCGACAAAACTTGCTACCGTTGCCAGGGCAGAAAAGCTTGACCTACTGCACGTTCATTACGCGATACCACATTCGATCTCAGCGATCCTTGCCCGTGAATCGATCAAGAGTAAGTTCTATTTGCCGGTCATTACAACACTCCACGGCACGGATATTACTCTCGTAGGGGCGGACCGAAGCTATCTCCCGATCACAAAATACGGCTTACAGGAATCGGATGGCGTTACCGCGGTTTCCAGATTTCTGAAGCAGGCAACCATCGAGACTTTTGACTTTGACGATATAGAAGTGATCCCAAACTTCATTTGCCCGTCATACTACCAACGAAACATGGAGCTCCCGCTAAGAAACGAGTTGTCTCCAAACGGCGAAAAGCTTCTTGTTCACGTCTCAAATTTCCGTCCGGTAAAACGCCCGATAGAGTGTGTGGAAATTCTCGCAAAGGTACGGGAAAAAGGTGAAAATGCTCGCTTAGTTATGGTTGGAAGCGGACCCGAACGCTCCGCATGTGAATACCGCGCTGAACAGTTAAACGTCAAAGACGACACGATCTTTGTCGGAAAAAGGGCAAATATATCCGATTACCTGGCGATAGCGGATGTTTTCCTGCTGCCGTCTGAATCGGAATCGTTCGGTCTTGCAGCCCTTGAGGCGCAAGCGTGCGAGGTGCCTGTGATCGCGTCGCGAATCGGCGGTATTCCGGAGGTTGTATCGGATAACGAAACAGGTTTTTTAAGTGAATTGGGCGATACGGGGAAAATGAGCGATGACGCCTTGAGGCTGCTGCAGGACGATGATCTGCGTATTGAATTCGGAAACCGGGCTCGTGAACTGGCGATCGTGCGCTATAGCGCGGACGAGATCATTCCACAATATATGAGGTTTTACGAAAAGGTTTTGGGCGCCCGATCGGCGAGCGCATCCTGAGATGTTTCAGTAAAAAAAGCCGACTCGATTTAACGAGTCGGCTCTTTTTTTTACTTTTCAGAAACATCACACTTATCTTCTTTTTTTGCTGCGACGCTTCTTAAATTTCCTTTTAGCCTTTTTGGTTACTCTTATTCTTACGGTTCGACGTCCCCATCGCCGTGCCTCAGCACAACTCGGGACCCAAATATCTAAGATATTGCCTTTGATTTTTCCGCCCGTATCAGCAACAACGTAGCTTCCGGTGTATCGGCCCGCCGTCATATGAATCCTTGTTCCGAGTCTTAAAACTCTTGGATCGGCAGCGACGATTCCTCTTCTGACCATTCTTCCCGAAGCGGTTCGGCCCCGCAGACAATAAGCGGTAGCCTTAAAGACCCTGCCTTTTGACTTAGGTGCAGCTGCTTCGGATTTAACTTCTACATCAAAACTAACCTTTTCAATATTGCTCTCTAAAATATCTGTCGTATTAAATTTTTGAACGTTTTCTTGCGAATCACTCGCTAAGACGGTCACGGCTTCGACTTTTGGCTGGAAGTAGGTAAAACCTGCTGCCAAAACAACCAAAAGTAAAAAAGCGCTACCTCTAGCTACGTTTTTCATTCTGTTCATTTCTCCTATCATTATTAAGTTTGTGGCAACAAAAAAAGTGTTCTGTAACACTTATGTCGCGTACCACTTATATAAATGGGCTAAAACGTTTGCGATAAAATCGATAAATAAACTGAACTAGCCCTAATTAAACGGAAACAGTAACATAACCACTTTAATTTGTCTAATGGTTTAGTATAGTGTGAATCGATCTCAGAACCCAGTTTTTTGGAGCACTGGCGTAACTTTTGAGGCCCAGGAAAAACGTTTTCCGGATAGACTAAGCCACCGTAATTTCGTATATTTCAAGCACCTCATTTTTGTTATTTAAAGGAGAGAGTGTATTTATGGCTGAACGTCGTGCTGGAGAACGTCTGATAGTTTCATTTCCTATTCGTGTAACCTGGAAAGATTCGGACGGAAAAAAGATGGTCGAGGAAGGTTTAACCGAGAACGTCGGACCTCGAGGAGCATTGGTTTATCTGCCTCGCGCCCTTCCACAGGTGGGAAATACGGTAAAACTCATCGTCACCGAGCGTAGAGAAGAAGTTGCAGTAACCGCCGAAGTTTTGAGGCTGGAAAGAAATGCTGCCCACCCTCAGGCGGCCCTTGAATTAACGCGGTCTATAAAGCTTTGGAAGGAAAAAGTTTGGGATTACGCTGCGGAAACGCTCGCTAATATGGAACCCGAACCGCTTGATGAATGGTAGTCGACCGAAGCCTCGCTGATACCTCGCCGATGTTCGTTTGATCGTTCTCAGCCCGAGTGAGAAATCGATTTAATCATCTTCCTGAATATTATGAAGATCTTAGTTCTCGGAGCCGGCCGCATGGGTTTTGGAGCCGCCTATGATTTGGCGCACAACTCTCCCGACGTTTCAGAAATCACCGTCGCTGATTCCAATGCGGCCAAAGCAGAAGCCGTCGTCAAGAAATTAAACTCGCCAAAGGCCTCGGCAGATCAGTTAGACGTGACGAAACACGAAAAAACGGTTGCGGCCATGGACAGACACGATTCCGCCATTTCCTGCGTCAACTATTGGTACAATCTCGAGCTTTCAAGAATTGCCGTGGAAACGACGACGAATTTCTGTGACTTAGGCGGAAACAACTATGTTGTCGATGAGCAGTTGGCCTTGAATCCGGCTGCTGAAAGGGCCGGGATAAACATAATTCCCGATTGCGGCCTAGCCCCCGGAATGGTATCGGTTTTAGCCATGCACGGCACCAAAAAGTTTGACAAAACGGATGAGATTCACATCAGGGTCGGCGGCTTGCCGCAGGTGCCGAAAACATCGCTCAAATACCAACTCGTTTTTTCGGTTGAAGGTCTGATAAACGAGTATATAGAAAAGGCCAGGGTGATACGCCGGGGCGAGATTACCGAAGTCGAATCCATGAGTGAATGCGAAAACCTTGTGTTTGAGGGTTTTCCTGAGCTTGAAGCTTTTCAGACGTCAGGGGGAACATCGACCCTGCCTGACACGTTTCTGGGCAAAATAAAAGAGCTCGATTATAAAACAATTCGCTATGCGGGACACTGCGAAAGGTTTAAGACGATGATCGAATTCGGCCTCTGTTCGAGCGAAAAGATCGAGGTCTCGGGAAAAAGAGTCAAACCTAGACGGGTTTTTGGAAAACTACTCGAAAAACATCTACCTGCGGATGAACCCGATTATGTCTTGATTCGCCTCGAGTTTCTTGGCAGTAAGAACGGTGAAGTAAAGCGTTTGAAATACGATATTGTTGACAAACAGGACGAAGAAACAGGCTTGAGCGCGATGATGCGCACCACTTCCTTTCCAGCGTCTATAATTGCTCAAATGATGGCCAAGGGTGAAGTATCAAAGCGCGGAGCAACGCCGCAGGAGCAAGTGATCGATTCACAGGCATTTGTAAAAGAATTGGCGCGAAGGAACATCGTTATAAACGAATCCTGGTAGCAATATCCTGAAAGCAAAAAAGAGGGCTTCCTGCTTTGGGCAGGAAGCCCTTTTAGATTAAGTTCTGGGGATTACCAGGATCTTACCAATCTTGGTGGAGCTTTTCGCTTTAAAAGCTTGCGCAATTTCAAGCGGGCTTTGTGCAATTGAGACTTTGAAGTTCCGACCGAACAGCCTAAGATCCTCGCCACTTCTTCGTGCTCAAAGCCTTCCATATCGTGCAAAACAAATACATTGCGATAGCCGTCCGGAAGCTGTTTAATTGCATTTTGGATCGCGATCTTATCTACCACCGGCATCTTTCCCGGTTTCTCCGAGCCTCTCACGATCTGAACCGGAGTGTCGCCTTCTTCGGTGGTCTTTTCAAACTTCACCGTCCGCTTGCGGAAATGCATCAGCACTTGGTTGACCGTTAAGCGGTGCAGCCAGGTTGTAAAGGCAGAATCTCCACGGAAGCTGCCAATTTTGCGATGCAGCTGTATAAAGACATCCTGCGTCAGGTCCTCGGCTTCATTCGTGTTTTTCAACATCCTCAGGCAAATCGCGTAAACCCTTCGGTGATGTCGGTTGTAAACCTCTTCAAATGCCACCATGTCGCCTTTTGAAGACGCTTGCGTCAACTCATAATCACTAAGTTTTGTAACGTCCACCGTGGCGGCTTTCGCCTTTTTCTTCGCTGATTTACCAGCTGCGCTGTCTTGTAAAATCGGATAGTTTAATGTTTCTGTTGTTGCCATTGTTGTTTTTCCCCCCGCTGATACTATCTACAATTCTCGTGCCAAAACTGCAAATCAATTCAGGTGTCGATGTAATGCCTGATTCTCGGGCGTTTTATTCCGAAAATTGGAGACATACTTTGGTATTCGTACATCATCCTAAAATAGATTTAAACCAAAGCGTGTAGTTTTTTACTCATTTAATACACGAAATGGTTATTCTCGTGTGTTTTGGCGTCGATTTGGTAAATATGCCGATTTGTGTTCAATTTTGAATTTGAGCATGCTATTATCAACGTCAATGTAGCTTCCTCCGCGAGATTTGCTTAATGATAAAGCCCTTTAAGACCATCTTAACCATCACCGCAACCATAATGCTTGCTGCGTTTACCCAGCTTTCGCAGACTCCGGAGCGACCTAAGTATGATTCCCAGGAGCTTTCCGACAAGGAAGGCATACCGGTGATCATGAAGCACCTGCCTGACTGGAAAAATAAGGTAAATGAAGCAATCTTTATCACTAATTCGGCCGACCTCGAGAAAGCGCTTGGTGATCGACCGATTTTCGAGCAGATCGAGTTTGTGGGTGGGGCCGAGGCGGTCGCTGCAAACTATCCCGAAGGAAGACTACTGATCGTCGAATATGCATCCCCACAGGCTTCGAGCGAGACCGACAGCGCGATCAGGATGAAGCTCGCGGAAAGTTCGCCGACACCTCCGATCTTCTATAAACGAATTGGAAACTACAACGTATTCGTTTTTGACGGCGACAACGAAACCGCCGCCATAGCTCTGATGGACAAGATCAAGTATCAGAAGGTGGTTCGTTGGCTCGGAAGAGATCCCCACGTTCGCAGGCGGGCCGAGCAGAGTTTTATAAAAACAACCTCAAGTCTATTTGTTGCAACAGTTATTGTCATCGTGTCCGGGCTCGGAATCTCGGTCTTACTAGGTATCATCGCCGGTTTTATTTTCTTTGGCATCAGGGAACGAAAACGTATGCGTATGCCGACATTCTCGGATAGCGGTGGATTAACACGCTTGAATTTAGACGAATTAACTCCCCCGATCGGTCCGGACGGGATGCTGCTGAAGGATTAAACCTCGCAAAGGCAACTATTTACGGTAAATTGTCGATCAGTTTTTGAATATCCTCCGTATTATTAAAAAAGTGCGGCGCGATGCGGATCCTGTCGCCCCGTGGTGATATGACGATATTCCGCTCGTTTAAGTGATTGAATACGTCGTTTGACGTCAGTCCGCTTTTGTTCTGAATGCATACGATCTGCGATTTTTCACCCGGAGCCCGTGAACTGACGATATGATACCTATCCTTCGGTAAAAGCTCGCAAAACCTATCTGTAAGCTCTTCCAGGTATCGCTGAATCGTCGTTGCACCAATTCGGTTGATAAACTTCAAACTCTCTTCCAATCCGTAAAAAAGCGAAGCCGTTCCGGTTCCGGATTCCCAGGCGAGTGCGTTTGGTTTGTATGATTGCTCATAATCATCAAAATTCCATGGGTCTTCGACACTTATCCAGCCAACCAGTGTCGGCTCAACCCTTTCTCTCGCACGATCGCTCAAGTACAGTATTCCGCATCCTTCGGGCGAACAAAGCCATTTATGCGAAGCACTGCTGGCGATGTCTACCTTTTGAGCCGGCAGATCAAACGGCATTGTTCCAAGGGCCTGTATGATATCGACGGCAAAAAGGGCATCGACCGCTCTCGCCGCATTCCCGATCTTTTCAAGATCAGCTCGAAACCCCGATGAAAACTGGACCGCGCTTATCGACACAAGTTTGGTGTTTGCATCAATTAGACCTATAAACTCGTCCATATCAATGCGGCCTTCGCGTTCTTCACACAAACGAAGCTCGACACCATATTTATCTCTGATCCTTCTCCAGGGATAGAAATTCGCCGGAAATTCTTTTGCAAATGTGACAATATTGTCCCCTTTATTCCACACCAGGCCACCCGCAACGGATGCAAATCCGTCTGACGTATTGCGCAAAAACGCTACCTGCTCCTGGCGAACAGACAGCATTTCAGCAATGATCGACCGGGCCCGATCCTTCGTCGCAACCCAATCGTTATAATTTGACGAGCCGTTTTCGGAGACGTCGCGTAGTTGAGAGACGACGGCACCGATTGTGAGTATCGATATCGGCGCAACCGCCGCACTATTTAGATAGGTGTAGTTTTTTAGGATTGGAAATAGATTCCGGATCTCTTCTTTCAATGGTATTCTCCCGGCGGAACAAGTTTTAGAAATAGGGCGGAAACAAAAGCATTATAAATAATCTATTAGAATAAACCAGACATCAGGAGCATAATTCTTTTGACAAAAGACCTCCAAAACGGTTAGTTTACCCATAGGCAATTTTTCCAACTCCCAGCCTCGAATCCTACATCAAACGACTCGCGTATATGTTTAACTTGCAGAAAAAGAAGGAATCAAGTTTTGGAGTGGTCTCCGCGGACGACGACCAGGATATCGAGATTCTAAAATATAAGCGTGCCTCCAAACAGGGATTGTGGTTTGAAAGCCTTCGGCTTCTGCGGGACATTTTTTTGATAGTTACGATATTTACGCTTCTGATCGTGTTTGTTGTTCAGCCGGTGGTCGTCGACGGCTCTTCGATGGTTCCCGAGCTCCATAACGGTGAGCGCCTGATCGTCAGCAAATTGGTTTACTATGACATTAAAGGATTTAGCTTAGGGCATATTGAACGCGGCGACATCGTTGTATTTTGGTTTCCCGATGACCCGGACAAAAGCTATGTCAAAAGGATCATAGGACTTCCGGGCGAGATGGTTGAGATCGAAGACGGGGTCGTGTATATCGATGGAAGGCGGCTCGAAGAGCCGTACCTTAACGAGGAATTTAATAAATCCCTGCCGGATGGACGAAGCAAGGTGAAACCCCACTACTATTTTGTAATGGGTGACAATCGGGATAATTCGTCGGATTCGAGATACTGGGGTTTGGTGCCGGAGAAGTACATCTACGGAAAGGCGTTTTTCAGGTACTGGAAGCCTTCAAACCTTGGATTCATAAAAAGCGGGGATCCCCAATTGCTTGAAGAGGATATCGAAAATCCGGAAGAAGATGAAGATGAAGAAGGTGATGATCTCCGCGCGGAAAACGACTGAATAAAAATCCAAATTGTAGACGTTTCACGGTTGATTGTTTTAGCAAAGAATTTTAAGCTAACACAATCAATTTTTTTATTTCCGGTTTCGTTAAATGACTCTGCAAAAAAAGGCAATTTTGGTTCTTGAAGACGGTCGCACGTTTAGCGGCTTTTCTTTTGGCGCCGAGGGAGAGACCTTCGGCGAGATGGTTTTTAACACTTCGATGACGGGCTATCAGGAAATTCTGACCGATCCGAGTTATGCCGGGCAATTGGTTTGTATGACCTACCCGCTGATCGGGAATTACGGCGTTAACGAAGAGGATGTTGAATCGCGTCGGCCCTGGGTGGAAGGATTTGTTGTCCGCGAAGCAAGCTCGATCAGCTCAAAT
>JABDJV010000016.1 GCA_013003295.1 Pyrinomonadaceae bacterium
TTACGGAAAAGCCTTTGAGATTCAAATCCATTTCGCGCGTATCCTCCCGCACCATGCGCCTCATAAATTCGTCTAAGTTTGTAACCTCAAACGGAACATAAACCGCGTTGAGCTTATGATGCTTAAATGCCGCATTGTGCATGTATGGCGAAAGCGAGTGCGAGACGGGATTACCGATAACACCGTATATATCGGTATCCCGATTCAGTTCTTTAACGCGGTAGACTTTGATCAGGTCCTTTGCCGAGATCTGTCCGGGAGCGGTTGGGCTTCCCGCTTCGAGCGATGCGTACGCGAGCGGAGCGCCGTGAGCGGGCCCTAATATGCGGGTCCATTTGCCCGCTTCGCCCATGGCGATCGGCAGGCAATAATTTTTCTTCTCTTCTGGAGCGACTTGCAGCAGGTTCCAAAGCTCGATCGAATCCGTTGCGT
The DNA here is from genome assembly GCA_013003295.1 of Pyrinomonadaceae bacterium. GTDB lineage: Bacteria > Acidobacteriota > Blastocatellia > Pyrinomonadales > Pyrinomonadaceae > Aridibacter. The sequence continues at coordinate 433 of JABDJV010000016.1, forward strand.
CATCGGCTTGAACCGCAATTTTTAAAATATCAGCTTTCGTGTTTTTTAAGTTTTGATAGATTTCCGGTAGATTATTCGGAACTCCGGTGAAATCGTGATGCGAACAAATTCGTTTATCAAATAGCCGGTTAAACGACCACTCAATAATATCAGCTTCCATATCGACCCAGGTTTCCATACTGACGTTAGCCGAGTTCCAGAAGCTGCTGCGCTCGTCAGAGGATAGATCTCTTTTTCCGCCCTGTTCTTTGGGCCGGAAAGTAAACAAATAGGGCTTCTGTGAAGCTTTCTGAAGTTTGTAAAGGCTCTCTAAAGCTGCATCAATTGAGCTTTTTTTCAGGCAGTCAAATCGCAGTTCGACGATGTCGGCGATCTCCGCCGCCTTCTTCGCTTTGTTAATGAACTCATCTGCCGTTTCAGCACAAACCGAAACGCAGATCTTTCCATTATTCATCAGATTCGGTTTTCAGAACGAATGTTAGAGACGAAAGGATCAGGACGATCACGGCGATCGCACATGCGACTACAATTGCAGTATTCCCGCTTTGCTTGACTCCGATCGCGGTTACCGCCCATGCAACTGTGAGCGGATAAAATGCGGCATTGAGTTTTTCCCGAATGACAATTCCAACAATTGCGAGCGTTGCTATCAGTAAACAAGCAATCACCTTCGAAGCAAAAACACCTGCTGTAATATCCTGCGAGATCAGAAATATGGTCACATTTAGAACGGTTGCGACCGATACCCAGCCAAAGTAGATACTAAACGGTACACGGACAAGCCATTCATCTGGGGCGCTATCGAGCTCTTTTGCTGACAAATTTATCAATACCAATGAGCTGAGGAGGACGAGCATCGCAACGACACTCAGACCTAAATAATGGTTGTGCCATGCGAATATCCAGGAAATATTGCCAACACAGCTCAATATAAAAAACCAGCGCACCTTGTCCAAATGAGCAAAACCTGACTTGAAAAGCTGATATGCGGAAAAGGCGATCATCAAGAGGTATATCAGTCCCCATATCGAAAATGCATAGCCTGCTGGCGTTATTAGCGTGGGGTATTTTGCAGAGATATATTCCGGCGTGATCCCGCCGATCTGGCCGGTACCGGCGAGATAATTAATATATATGACTGCGGCCAGCGCCAGGGGAACGAGAATGCGGCTTATTTTCGATAGCATAAATAATCAATCGATCCGTTTAAATCTGAAGATCTCCTCTTTGTACGATTTATCTTTTTGCCTAAGCGCGAGATAAATGTTGAGCCCAGTGTCTCCCGCTTTCTCATATGTTAGTCCCTGAAAATAGAATCGGTCACCGTCTCTTTTGATAAACCGAAAGGATACGAACTTGTCTTTTTCTTCCCAGCCGGTCATATCCGGGTTGAAATGTTTCAGCCGCAGAACGAGGTTTTCGTTTTCAACGGAGAACAGCATGAACTCATAAAAAACGGGCTTATTTTCTTTACTCACCAAAGAAAACAAACCCATCATCGATCCTCCTTCTGCCTTTGCCCAAACTTCCTTAACGCTTCCGCCAAAAGCCTCGCCCGACCAGGCGCCGGCCATCCAATTCATGTCCTCAGCGCTTGCTTTTGAAGACGTCACGTTCTTATCGATCCGAATTGTGTTTTCGGTCAGTTTTGTTTGTGCGGATAAGCTGAGCGGGATCGTAAAGATCGCGATCAGTAACCATGTGGTTTTTATCATAGTAGTCCTCCTGTCTATTCTACGATTTAATAGATAGACGCAACAACCTTACTGCTTTGGACATTTACGATTCAGATTTTAACACCTTCTCCTGGCATAACTGAGCCAAATTTGAAGATTGTTCTACAGTTTGTTCATCATCGTTGCGGCTTTGGCGGTTTACAAGAGGCAAAGCGTCAAAAGACCACTAAATTCCATACGTGCCTATCGCCGCTATAGATTTATTTTTGGGGGTGACTCGCTTGCAATGGGCCGTAATAAGGAGAATACTCAAGCGAACATCATCGAATCACCGAGTCTGTGGAAAAATATTCACGTTTTCGTATGAATTTTACGGAAAACGTAATAATAAGAATCTGAATCATAAACCCGATGCCGGAAAAACACGGTTTATTTCTGAATAAGCGGATCCCGGTGGTGTTTGGCATTATTCTTGCTTTAATTAAACGTGACGCCTGATTTATTTTCCCCAAGGGCTATAAAAACTGGAAGGAAAGAATTAAAGGTAGACTAGAATGACAAAATATTTAATGAAATTATTTTTTACGATGGTTATGGTTATAGGGCTTTCGATAGCAGCTTCGGCCCAGTCGAAAGGAAAGGACCCCAAAAAAGTTCCGCCCAAGAAAAAACCGCCGGTAATCAAGCCAAAGCCGAAGGAAAAAAAGAAGAAGAAGAAAAAAAATTCGGTTTATTCAGCTCGTCTTCAAGCGAAAATTGAAAATATTGAGACCTAGAGTCTCGTTAAATTCAATTTTGCTTCTTCAAAGAAAAAAAGCGATTCCAATTATCGGAGTCGCTTTTTTGTGTTTCGGATTACTGCAAAATCTATAGAGCAAAGTTATAAACGATAACGCCTCTTACCTTGACCCTTTCATCACCTAGAAACGTCGGTGTGAATTTTGTTGCTCTTGCAGCTTTTAGAGCTGAAGGAACCAGAAGATTGTGACCGCCAAGTGAAGTTGCGGAAATCACTCTTCCGTTTTCGTCGATCATAACTTGAATTGTTACCTTTCCTTTTATCCTCAAAGTCTTTGCATGGGATGGATAGGCCGGTTTGACAAGGTGCTTTGCGCGTCCATTGACGACCCCTTTTGATAAAACCACATCCTTCTTTATTGGTTTTGTTATCGGTGGCGGTTTGCGTATAGCTTTCTTTATGTTTGTATTAGACGGTTTCTTCATGCTTGCTGAGCTGTCATTCGTTTTGATCCCGACATTATTACTGCCTCCGCGATTTGTCGATTGTCCGACGTTTGAAGACGAATTCACAGCACTGCCGCTATCGGGACGTCCCAGAATAAAAGGAGCGTTGGGCCGCTCAGCAAACTTCGGGTTTTTCGCAGATGTCGTTTTCGGGATCTCACGCGGTGTTTCCGATACCCGTTGAATATTATGCATTCGGGTGATTAACTTGCTGACCGCCTTTTTATCAGGTTTGTTTTGTGCTTTATCGGGCAATGCGGCCGGCGGCTTCTCGTCTGGAATCGCGGGCGGAGCGATCAGGGTTGATATATTCAGGCTTTCCTGGCCCATCGCCAGGTTCTGAGTAAACAGGCTGTAAATCATAGCCATTGTGACCATCGATAATACGATCATCGATGTCGTCAATAAAATACCCCTTCGTTTGCCGTCCCGTCCGGCACCGTTATTAGAAATTACC
>JABDJV010000289.1 GCA_013003295.1 Pyrinomonadaceae bacterium
GCCTTCAACCACGACCTTTATCTGACCGTTGTCCTGCCGCTGCGCCTGAAGGATCCTACCGATCGTTCCGATCTTATAGATCTGGTCCGGATTGGGCTCATCGACGGTTGCATCATGCTGGGTTGCGAGAAAGATATTTCTTTCGCCTTTCATGGCCGTTTCCAGGGCTTTTACGGAGCTCGGACGGCCGATCTTGAAGGCAACTTTTGTAAACGGAAATATAACGACGTCCCGAATGGGCACCATTGGAAACCGTTCGATATCATTCGGCATCTGATCAATTGTTTCTTGCATTTATTAGCACTCTCTCAATAGAAAAAAATGATTGTGTAATTACTTAAACGCCTATTAACTCTATGATTTTAATTTTAGAACATTTGCTTCGGCATATGCCAATAACAAAAGGAGGTTTTTGCCGGTTTCGATCTTAGGTGCAATTTTTGAATGGGCAAGCCTACCAGCGAAACAAAAAGCAAAACTTTTCTTTATTCCGCCCGTACTAGCATTGAGATCGCCACGCTAACCAAGCTTTTTGATTCACTTTGTAAAATTTTGTAAAGATAGTTCCAAACTGCCAACGACTCAGTTATGATTGATCAACGATGAATTTTGCCGAAACATTAAAACTCGCGCTGGCAGCAATATTTGCACATAAACTGCGCTCATTTCTAACCTTACTTGGAATGATAATTGGCGTCACGGCCTTCATGGTGGTTCTTTCTATATTGCAGGGCTTTAACAGCTATGTTGACGAAAAGATTGCTGGAATAGGCTCAAATTCGTTTTCCGTTAACAGATTCAGTTTTGAAGATTTCCAAGATTCCGACCGGCTCGCGGAGGCGCAGCGCCGAAACAAAGACCTCACGTATGAAGAATTAGACTTTCTTCGAAAAAATGGTGACTTAATAAAACAGATCGGAGCAAAAACAAGAGGTAACCGAAAACAAGTAAAACGCGGTTCGAAAATATTAGAGGATGTAACCATAACCGGAGCCGAGCCGATAATTGCCGAAATTGACAAAGTAGAGATCGAGAAGGGGCGGTATTTTGTCGAAGAGGAAAATGAGGCTGGTGTGCGGGTTGCATTTATCGGCGCCGATATAGAGAAAAATCTGTTTCCGAGAAGTTCGGCACTTGGCGGCGAGATCAAGATCGGCGGAGTTCCCTATCGCGTGGTCGGAGTTGCGGTCGCGAAAGGAACCGTCTTTGGGCGCCCGCAGGATAATTTTATACAGATCCCCGTCAAGACCTATTCTAAAGGAAATTCCCGTTGGAGCAGTCTCTATTTTGTTGGAACCTCTTATTCCGATGAAAGCTTTCAGGATGCCGTTGAGCAGGCCCGCACGCTGATGCGGATCAAGAGAGATGTTCCGTTTGGCGAAAAAGACAATTTCGGGATCTTTACTCCGGATGCGATCACAAATCTGCGTGACCAAATTTTTGGTCCGATCATAATTGTGATTATGGTAGTTCCATCAATTGCACTGGTGGTCGGTGCGATCGTGATCATGAATATTATGCTGGTTGCCGTAACCGAAAGGACCAAAGAGATCGGCATCAGAAAAAGCTTGGGAGCGAGGCAGAGCGATATTCTCAGACAATTTCTGGCTGAATCGGCAACACTTGCGACGATCGGCGGATTGATCGGGTTGTTCCTTGCCGAACTTATTGGCGTGATTATCTCATCGTATATTTTCCCGACACTAATTCCATGGTGGGCGATCGTCCTCGCAATTGGCGTATCAGCGGGAGTCGGAATTCTTGCCGGTCTCTTTCCGGCGTGGAAAGCGGCAAGACTTGACCCTATCGAAGCACTACGGGCGGATTAACCCATGATTCTAAACAATACATTCTTAGAAAATTTCCGAATGGCATTCTCGACCTTGAGAAATAATAAGCTGCGGTCTCTTTTGACCATTGTCGGGGTGATCATTGGCGTTATTACCGTAATGCTCATTTCCTCAATGATCAGCGGAATAAATGTCGCGGTGGAAAAACAGATTGAATCTTTCGGAACAAACTCGATATTTCTTTACAAATACAACGTTGGAATTCAGATAGGACGCCGTTCGCGCGAGGAACGAATGCGAAAGCCGCTTACGCTCGACGATGCCCGTGCGATCAAAGAATTATCTACGGTCGAAACCGCGGTGCCTTTTTTAGATGTTTCAAGTAACCGCTGGGGTCAAAAGATACTGGTAAAAGGAGAAAACGGTAAGCAATCCAGCTCCGTTTCACTTCAGGGGACGACTCCGGATATTGAGAAGACCACCACTGAGGTGTTGCTTTCGGGCCGCTGGTTTACGAGGGGCGAAAATGAAACGAAGTCGGACGTAGCATTGATCGGACAGCAAGTTGTTGAAACTTACTTTCCTTATGCGTCGCCGCTTGGCGAAAAACTTGAGATCGGCGGACGAGAATTTAGGATCATTGGAGTCTTGGAGAAGAGAGAAGAACTCTTCGGCGGGGACGGAAGCAGCAGTTCGTCAAACGTGATCTATATGCCGATGGGTTCGGCGCTTCGAATAAAACCGAATTCTGACGACCTCTTTATTCTAGCGGTTGCAAAAAATGGGTTTTTGGATGAAGCAAAAGATCAGGTCCAGGATCTAATGCGCGTAAGAAGACAGGTTCCGTTTGATCAGCCGAATAACTTTTCGATGGAAACGGCGGCCAGTATCATCGACCAGTTAAAATATATAAATAAAGGGCTATATCAGTCAATGTTCGTGATATATTCGGTCGGTCTGAAGATCGGCGGAATAGGCTTGATGAATATTATGATCGTTTCCGTAACTGAG
>JABDJV010000034.1 GCA_013003295.1 Pyrinomonadaceae bacterium
GTGTTTCCGAAGCAATGGTATTTCGGCACTTTTCGACGAAGAGTGAGCTATACCACGCTATTTTGGATCATAAATCGTGCGAAGGCGGAATGAAGACTCTGCCCTGGGAAGACCCGGAGATCATCAAAGCGATTGAAGAATCAGACGACTTCAAAGTGTTTTTCACTCTTGCAAAAGAAGCGCTGAGGCATCAGCAGGAAGATATTGATTTTATGAAGCTCCTGTTTCATTCGGCCTTTGAAAAGCACGAGCTCGCCGAGATGTTCTTTGACGGCTTTATTTCTCAGATCTACGAGTTTATGGGCGCTTACATTAAGAAAAGACAAAAGGAAGGGGCGATGCGGGACATGGATCCCAAGATCGTAATGCGCGCATTTATGGGAATTCTTGTACACCATTCGATGAACAACATTCTTTGGGACAAGAAACGCCAGATTCTGGATATTTCAAATGAACAGGCGGCAAAGGAATTCACGTTGATTCTGCTAAATGGAATCAAAAGTTAGGCGAGAGAGAAGTCTTATGCAGTTATTCAAAAATTTATTTCTATTTTTCTCGGTTTGCATTTCGGGAATGCTGATTCTCGGATGCGGAAGCACGAATGCGGAGAATGCCAACTCAAATTCCGCTGCGAATGAGAACGAGACTGTTTCCGTGAAAACCGTCCTGGCTAAAACCGAGCAGATTCCGACTTATCTGGAGGCAACCGGGTCACTTTCAAGCGATGCCGAATCGAATGTCGCACCTACCGTCGGCGGGAAAATCGTGAGGGTGAATTTTGATGTTGGCAGCTACGTACGGAAGGGTGAGCCAATGGTCGAACTCGACGCAGCTGATGCGAGAATTCGTTTAAGTCAGGCGCTCGCACAGGCGGAACAAAGCCGTAAGGCAGTAAAACAAGCGGAGGCGAATGTTCAGCAGGCAATTGCCGCCCTGAGGCAGAATCAGGCACGGCTCGGTCTAACCAGCGGAAGTAATTTTGACATCAACAAATTTTCGCAGGTTATTTCAGTGACGGCGCAACTAAAGCTTGCAAATCAGGAATTGAGGCGTTACGAAAATCTGCTTGAAACCGGGGATGTTTCCCGCTCCGCGTACGATCAAAAAAAGGCGGCCCGCGATCAGCTTTTAGGGCAGCTCGAGGAAGCTCGTTCGAATGCGGCGGTCGCGATAAAAGCGATCCAAACATCGCAGGCAGCGGTTAGCTCGGCGCGTACACAAGTGGGCAATGCCAAGGCCGCGGTCGCAACTGCGGAAACCCAAATAGCCCTGGCCCGCAAAGCTGTCAGAGATAACATCATTTATGCACCAATCAGCGGCTACATTTCCGAGCGAAATGCTGATCCGGGTGAGTTTATCTCCCCGAATCAACCAAATGCAAAATTGGCCACGATCGTTCGCACGGCGATACTTCGTTTGAAGATCGACGTCCCTGAGCAAGACATTGGAAAGGTTGCTGTAGGGCAAGGCGTATCTGCACAGGTTTCGGCTTATCCTGATCGAAAATTCGCCGGAACGGTTACGAGAATCTTACCGAGCTTGAATACCCAGTCACGTACGCTGACGGTCGAGGCTGAGGTTGAAAATGTCGGGGGATTGTTAAAGCCGGGCCAATTTGCGACGGTTCGGATCACTCAGTCAAAACCCGAATCCGCCGTTATGATCCCGGCGAGTGCGGTTCGCGCGGACGGAGAAAGAAATCTTGTATTTGTCGTGAAAGACGGCATTGCCAATGAGCGCGTTGTCCAAACTGGCCTGCTGGAAGATCAAATGATCGAAATAAAAACTGGAGTCCGCGAGAACGAGGTGGTTGCGATAACGAATATCGACAAGCTGGGGGATGGGGTTATTGTTAGTCAATAGCCTTTGGGAGTTTAGGGTTCAGGGTTCAGAGTTTAGGGTTTGTTTTGGCACATGTCCCAACGGAATTATGGCGAAGATCGAAAAATTTGAAGACATTAAATCTTGGCAGTTGGCTCGAAAAGTATCAAACAGGATTTATGAAGTAAGCAAAACCGGTGAATTTGCACGAGATTTCGCGTTGCGAGATCAAATGCGTCGCTCATCTGTTTCGATAATGTCAAATATTGCAGAGGGTTTTGAACGCGAAGGAAATAAGGAATTTATAAATTTTCTTACAATTGCGAAAGCATCATGTGCTGAATCTCGTTCACAACTTTATTTGGCTCTAGACCAGAAATATCTAACTCAAGAACAATTTAACGAAATTTACAGAGAATTAAACGAAGTAGGAAATTTGCTTGGCGGGTTTATCAAGTATTTACGCAATTCAGATCTGAAAGGGAGCAAGTTCAAGGAAGGAACTCTGAACTCAAAACCCTGAACTCTGAACTCTAGGAAATTCTATGCAGTGGTTAGCAGAAATTTGTGTTAAGCGTCCGGTATTCGCGACGATGTTGATTTTATCACTTGTCGTCGTTGGGGCATTTTCGTTCTTCTCTCTTGGTGTCGACCTTTTTCCGGAGGTCGATTTTCCGACAGTTACGATTACAACCGTGAATCCGGGGGCGTCGCCGGTAGAGATAGAAACGGAGATAACCGAAAAGATCGAAGAAGCGGCAAATACTGTCAGTGGAATAGATGAATTGCGTTCGACTTCGCTCGAAGGTGTCAGCCAGGTATTTGTGCAGTTTCAACTCGACAAGGACGTAAATATCGCTGCGCAGGAGGTCGAGAACAAACTCCAACTGGTGATTCCGGATCTCCCTGAGACCTCGGAGCAGCCAACTGTTTTAAAGTTGGATTCGGGCGCGGCGCCGGTTTTGCGAATCGTTGTTTCTTCTTCGCGCGCGAGTTTAAAAGACGTCACCGAGTTTTCAAAGAAAAAAGTTAAAGAGCAGATCGAATCGATAAACGGGGTCGGGCAAGTTCAGATCATCGGTGGACGCGAACGGCAGATCAATGTTTGGGTGGACCCGAATAAGATGCGTTCGTTCAATATTACGCCGGTTGAAGTCTCCGCCGCTTTGCGCTTTCAAAATCAGGAATTCCCGAGCGGAAGGATCGACGAAGGCTCCCGGGAAGTTAACATCCGCACGCTTGGAAAGATTCGCGAGGTCAGAGATTTTGAAAACATCGTTGTTGCAAACCGCAATGGATACGAGGTAAGGATCAAGGACATCGGAACGGTTGAAGACGGTGCGGAAGAGCTCAGGTCACAATCGTTTTTGAATGGCAAGCCGGCGGTGACATTGATCGTTTCGAAACAGTCTGGGCAGAATACGGTCGCCGTTGCCCATGAACTAAAGGACGCGCTAAAGGAAATAGAGCCGACTTTGCCAACGGGCTACGAGCTTAAGGTCGTTGCAGACAACTCGTTGAATATTGAAGCTTCTCTCCACGAAATCCAGAAGCATTTACTTCTTGGGAGCTTATTTGCAACGATCGTGATCTTTCTGTTTCTTTGGAATTTCCGCTCGACCTTTATTGCCGCCATCGCTATTCCGACATCAATTATTTCAACATTTGCGGCGATGTATGTAATGGGTTACACGCTCAACCTGATCACGATGTTGTCGCTTACGCTGATGGTCGGAATCGTCGTCGATGATGCCATCGTTGTTCTTGAAAACATTTACCGGTTCATCGAAGAAAAAGGAATGTCGCCCTATCGTGCCGCGATCGAAGGTACGCGGGAGATCGGACTGGCGGTCCTGGCGACGACGCTTTCTTTAATGGCGGTTTTTGTTCCGATCGGTTTTATGGGCGGAATTGTCGGGCGTTTTATGTCCAGTTTCGGTTTGACGTCTGCCTTTGCGATCGGTGTATCTCTCATTGTTTCATTCACACTTACGCCAATGATGGCAGCCCGTTTGATCAAGTGGAAGCCGCCTAAGGAAAAGGACGAAGCTGCTGCGCCAGAAAGTGACGTAGCTTCCGGCGAGGACGAGCCGGCTATATCGGATCGGCTGGGTGAGGGTGCGCTTGAAGGAATATCCAAGAAAGAAAAGGATCCCGATGGCAAAAAAAGTAAGGATTCCTGGTTTTATAAGCGCATCGACCGTGCCTATACGAAGATGCTCGTCTTTTCGATGAATAATCGTTGGGTGATCGCTCTGGCCTGTTTGCTTGTTGTTTTGAGCATCATCCCATTGTTTCTTTTGGTTGGTAAGAACTTCTTGCCGGTCGACGATGAATCACAATTTGAGGTTTCGGTTCGAACGGATGAAGGAACTTCGCTTCAATCGACGACGGTTTTGATGGAACGAATCGCGAGCGAATTGCGAAGGCTCGAAGGTGTGACGGATACGCTGATCACCGTCGGCGGCGGACAGCAGCGAGTCGTTAACTCGGGAACGATCTACGTCAAATTAACTGATATTGGCGAACGCTCTAAATCGCAAGAGGAACTGATGGTTGAGGCACGGGAGATTCTTGGAAAATATCCGCCCGAGCTGCGAACGGCAGTTCAGATCGTTCAGGCATTTTCCGGAGGCGGGTTTAGAAATGCAAATGTTCAATTTGTGATCGGCGGCCCCGATTTGAAGCAGCTTGAAAAATACTCGGAACAACTCGTCGAGGTCCTCAAGAACAACGAGGACGCGGTTGATGTAGACACAACACTGATCGGAGGAAAGCCCGAGCTGCAGCTCGAAGTCGACAGAAAGAAGGCGGCGGATCTGGGAGTCCGGGTCGGTGATGTTTCGCAGGCTTTAAATATCTTGGTTGCGGGACAGCAAGCGACAACATTTAATGAAGGAACCGACCAATATGAGGTTCACGTCCGTGCAAAAACTGATTTTCGCAGCAGTGCCCAGAATCTCGAGCGTCTCGTAGTTCCGTCTTCAAAACTCGGTACCGTAACGCTTAAGGATGTAGTGAAGGCTAAGCAGGGAACCGGGCCGGCCGGAATTGACCGGATAAACCGTCAACGCCAGGTAACGATTCTCGCAAACACGCGCCCCGGAGGTTCGGCCGCCGCAATCACAAATGATCTGGAC
>JABDJV010000055.1 GCA_013003295.1 Pyrinomonadaceae bacterium
CATCTGCATTTTGAGATCCGCGAAGGAAAGGGTCCGATCGATCCATTGAAAAATATCTCTAATGTTTTAAGGCGATAATGCCGATAAGCTAAAACAGAGGAATATTTTCTTCAAGAGAAATCAAAAATGAGCAAAATCAATATAAACAAAACTAACGATATCGGAGCAACCCGACCTACAGATCGAAACCCCGTTAAGGATCCAAAAAACGACGCGGCGCGCGTGGAAAAAACGGCTGATCCGACGAAAGATCAGATAAGTTTTTCCGGCAGAAGCGCTGAGGTAGGAAAACTCGTCGATCAGATCAAGAACCTGCCCGATGAACGAAAGGGCTTGGTACATCAGTTCAAAACTGAAATTTTAGCAAATCAATATAAACCTTCGAGCACGGATATCGCCGATGCGATCATCGAGAGCGGAGATTAACGCAAAATCATGCAAAACGAGATAATCCAAAAAGTAGCTGTTCTCATGACCGAGCAGACGGAAAACTACGTCGAGCTAAAGGATATGACTGAGCAGCTTTCGCAAGCCTTGATCGCCGGAGAGCCCGTAAAGATAGAGACTCTTACAAGAAGCGGCGAATCGAAACTCCTGCGGATGCGATCGCGCCTTGTCGAGATCGCCTCGTCACTCACGAGTTTTGCAGAATCCCGCGCTGCGCAAGAAACAAAAACCCCGCTTGAAGAATCTGTTCGCGAACAGTTTGAAGATGCGGCAGAACAGCTTTTAGAACTTGCCCGGGAATTTCAGATCCTGGCAAAAAAGGCCTCGGATCTTGCCCTTGCCGGTTCATCATTCGCGACCGCCTGTATTCAAACTTGCGGATTGCCCCCAACCACTTACAGTGCACCGGTCTTAAGAGACCCGGAAGGAGTAAAAAAATGGGCATAAATTTTTCCGCATTTGAGATCGGGCGACGGGCGCTGAACGCAAATCAATTTGGAATAGCGATCACCGGGCAGAATATTGCCAACGTAAACACGCCGGGATATTCGCGAAAAACGGTTCACTTGGCCGAGGCCGCGCCAAACAATTTCAGCCCGTTTTCGGTCGGGGCCGGTGTTACGATCCAATCGGTTCAGGCTTTTCGCGACAGCTTTATAGAAAGCAGGATTCAAACCGAAACCGGAATCGCGGGAAGCCTTACCGCCCGCCGAGACGCACTTTTTCCGGTTGAGACCGCTCTCCAGGGAACCGAAACGAGCGGCCTCCAAAATGCATTTGACAACTTCTTTGGATCATTTCGGGACCTTGAAGCCAACCCGAATTCGGCTCCGCTTCGCACGGTTGTCGCACAAAAAGGCGCGCATCTGGCGAATTCATTTAAAAATACCCATACCCGTCTCAGCGAGATCCGCCAGGGAATCGACGCTCAGCTTAGAAACACGGTTGAGCAGGTAAACGATCTGTCGCAAAACCTGGCTGATCTGAACGTGCGAATCCGGTTTGCTGAAAATGTCGGCGGCGATTCTTCCTCGCTGCGTGATCAGCGGAGCGAGGTAGTCAATCAGATATCGGAATTAACCGGCGCACGCTCGACCGAAAACGACGACGGTACGATCACGTTAACTATTGGCGAAGGACGATCGTTGGTCGCAGGCGAAACCGTCTATCAGCTTGGAGCCGTAAACACCCCGCCCAATGGCCTGGCGTCGATCACGGTCGATGGAGAGCCGGCGACCTTCTTTTCCGGAGCGATCACGGGCCTCGAGGAGGCGATCACGGAAACATCCGCACAGATCGATTCGCTTAACGGCCTCGCAGAGCAAGTCGCCGCACGCGTAAATTCTCTTCACTCATCGGGAACGGATCTCGACGGAAACGCAGGAATCAGCTTTTTCGACGACAGCGTTCCGGTTACGGCAAGCAATATTTCCGTAAACGCACTGGTAACGGGAAATCCCAGGCTCGTGGTAGCTTCCCCGCTTCCGCAGCCCGGGCAAAACGGAACGGTTGCGGGCGAGATCGCAAGCTTATTGACCGATCAAACCACAGTCGTCGGCAGCCGAACGGGGTCTTTCAGCTCGATATTTGGATCGATGATCGCGGACGCCGGTGAGCAGGTAAATTCTGCAAACAACGCTCTTCAGTCTCAGGCAGCTATTCTCTCGCAGGCCCAAGCCCAGCGTGAATCGGTATCCGGGGTTTCGCTCGATGAGGAAGCAATCAATCTTTTGCAGTATCAAAAGGCTTACGAAGCAGCGGCGCGATTTTTGCGGGTAGCTGACGAAATGACCGAGACGATTCTCTCCCTCGCGCAATAAAAACTACTAAGAGGTAAACTCCCATGGTTCAACGAATTGCAGACAATACGATCAATGCAAACTTCCGAACTCAGATCAACCGGCATCAGCTCGCATTAAGTGTCTTGCAGGAAAGGCTTTCTTCCGGAAAACGAATTAACCGGCCGTCGGATGATCCGTATGGACTCGAAGCAGTTATCAATTTACGCACGTCCCGCACTGAGATCGAACAATTTTCGCGCAGCGCCACGGCAGCAAACCAAAAACTGGTTGTCGTTGATGAATCCTTAAACGGGTACGAAAATGTGCTTGACCGGGTCAGGGCGCTTGTCACACAGGGCTTGAGCGACACGAATACTCAGTCTGCCCAAGACGCACTGGCAACAGAAATTGAGGCACTACGAAGCAGGATCCTAAGCGTCGCAAATTCCCAGGTTGGCGGCGAATATGTGTTTGGCGGAACCCGCCAGGACGCCCCACCTTTTGATCCCGTCACGGCTGCACCCTCTTTAACGGCATCAAATGCACAGTACATTCAAATCGAACCCGGATCAGACGCGATCGCGGCCGGCGTAACTGCGGAAACGGTCTTTGCTGATTCAACTTCGAATATTTTTGATGATCTCACCCAGGCTGTCACCGCGCTTCGCGGCACCGGCGATCCGGCGGCAGATCGCTCTACTCTTGAAAATACCTTTTCGCGGCTCAAGGTCTATTCCGACCTCGCAGCGGTCTCCCATGCTTTTGTCGGAGTAAATATGGAGATCACGGAGATCGTCCAGGATCGGCTAAACAGCCACGAACTGTTCTTTGACTCCCAGATATCTTCGATCGAAGATGCAGATTTCGCCGAAACCGTTTTTGAGCTCAGCGAAACCCAGGCCGCCCTCGAGGCAACCTACCGCGCAGCCGCCAGCAGCCGCCCTTCGCTGCTGGACTTTATAGGCTGATCTTTCTTTTCAACCGATTCTCTCAAATCATGAACTCTTGAATCTTGAATCTTGAATTTTGAATTCTTGAATCTTGAATCTTGAATCTTGAATCCTCATCATAAAATGCCCGTAATTAAAATCCAAGAAATCGAATATTCCTACGGCGAAGCGATTGAATTTGCGGCGGGCATAATAGGATTTCCCGAAATGCGCCGGGCGGCCCTTGTGCCAATGCCGAATTTTGAACCGTTTTTTTGGCTCGCCTCGCTCGATATTGAAGGCACTCATTTTATCGTTGTAGACCCGCGGGAGGTTTTCCCTGATTATCGTCCGCAGACACCTGCCGAACTCGAATCAGTAATCAATTCGGATAAAGGGATCTTTGTAATTGTAAAGATCTCGTCGAACTGGAAGAAAACAACCGTAAACCTACGGGCTCCGATCTTCCTTAATAACGAACTTAAAAAAGGCGCACAGCTGATCCTGAGCGATAGCGAATATCGTTTGGATGAGCCGCTGCCGCAGAATTAAACATCATGCTAGTTTTGTCCCGCCGGATCGGCGAAAAGATCGCTGTTGGAAACGACGTGGTTATCGAGATTCTCTCGGTAAGCGGCGAGGGCGTAAGACTGGGAATTATCGCACCGAAGGAGACCTCAGTGCATCGCTACGAGGTATTCGTCGATATTGAAAACGCGAATCGGGCGGCAGAAGACGCAGTAAACGACATTAAAAAGTCTTCGCTCAAGCTGCTTTCGGCGCATTTTCAAGCAGGTCAGAAAAAATGAGACGATTCGACTGGACAATTCTTCTTGGAGTTATGATCGGCCTGGCCGCATTCATTTCGGCTGCCTGGCTTGAGAATCTCAATCTTGGCTTCCTTTGGCATCCGACCGCAGCCCTGATCGTAGGAGGCGGCACCCTCGGGGCGGTCGTCGTGAGACGCGGTGGAAAAGGGGTTTTAAAAGCGATCGCCGCTGTTTGGAACCTGCAGCGAAAAGATGAAAGTGAGGAATCCCATAAGGTTGAGCTGGCACGTCTTGCCTGGTTATCGAGATCTGCCTTGAGCAATGGGAACAAGATCTACGAAAGCTATGCGGATAAAACGGAAGATACGTTGATCGCGCAAGGACTCACGCTGCTCGCCGATTCGGCCGAACCGCCACAAATTGAAGAAGTCTTAAAAAGACGTATCGCTCATGAAAAAAGCGTTGAGCTTGAAGAGATCTCGACACTTGAAGCGGCCGGGGCATTTGCCCCGACCTTTGGAATACTTGGTGCGGTTCTCGGCTTGATCAGCGTTTTGAGAGTTTTGGATCAGCCTGGAG
>JABDJV010000108.1 GCA_013003295.1 Pyrinomonadaceae bacterium
TCTTGAGGGATTCCGATCGGTTTTGCCTCACGGGGTTTACCCGGTTGCTTTCCTGTTTCTGGAGATCCCGCTTGAAGAAGTAGATGTCAACGTCCATCCGGCAAAAACGGAGGTTAGATTCAGACGTGCTCAAGCGGTAAAAGATGCTATTGCCGAGGCGGTTCGTGATACTTTGAGAAATGCCGGTATCGTTGGCGATCATAATGCGGAAAGTGGCCCCGGACCCTTGACCGCCGAGGACGCTCAAACTGATTTTACCCAGACAAGCGACGTTGTATCGGAGAAGGTTAAGGCGCGCGCGCAGGGACAATCTGCCGGAATGGATCAACATCCGCCCGACCAACAGTCCTCCATCGATTTTGAAATTTCGGCAGAATCACAAGAGTTTGAATCAACCGCACTAAACCGCGCCGAAAGTACGGCTCGCGCGGACGAGTTGGTTGAGAACTTCAATGCTGACCATAAGGCGTCATCACGTCCGGACCAATTTGAGGTTCCGGCATTTTTCTCGACGGAAATGAACAGCGCAGATTTACCGCCGGTCGATTCGGCTGCCGCAGTTCCCAAGGCCGTCGAGATCGGGGATATTTCTCCTTCGAAGATCCAACCGATCGCACAACTTCACGAGAGCTTTATTGTCGCGTTCGACGACGAGGGACTGCTTCTTATCGATCAGCATGTCGCCCACGAAAGAATTCTGTTTGATAAATTTCGGAAGATGGAAATGGAGCGGAAAACGGAATCGCAGAATTTACTCCTTCCGGAGACGATCGATCTTACGCCCGCGCAAGCGGCCGCATTTGAAGAAATTCAGTCGGACCTCGAAGCCTGCGGCTTCGGTTTGATGAAGCTTTCAGGGAGAACCGTGGCGATCAAAAGCATCCCGACGGATCTTCCCCAAAGCGAAGTCGGCAATCTTTTTTCAGAGATCCTGGACACGATAGAAAAAGAAAGGCGCGGAGGTGCCAGGAAAACATTCCGCGACGACATTGCCGCCTCAATGGCTTGTAAAGCTGCGGTCAAGATCAATATGAAACTCACCCCGGAAAAGATGCAGTGGATGATCGACAATCTTTTGGCATCTTCATCTCCCACAACGTGCCCGCACGGCCGGCCGGTTGTTTTGCGTCTGACCATGAAAGACATCGAGCGAAAATTTCATCGAACGTGATTTTTTTCTTGACACCCTCTTTTTAATTCTGCTAGTTTAGCTTTAATTTCATTCGAAGAAGTCTGGATTGTATCTAAATGAACTACACCGCTCTAAATTTTGGCTCGAATTTTACATACTGTTTTAGAAAGCGGCTAAAGTTGTAGGTCGACTCGATTTGATAGATAGATTTTCAACCAACAAGCCGCGAATTTTACAAGAAAATTCGCGGCATTTTCGCATTTTAGGAGCAGCAGAATATGAAACTCAAAGATTGGCGTGAGGAAATAGATTTAATCGATTCTCAGATCGTAAAATTGATTGGGCAACGATCGAGAGTAGTTAGCAAAATCGGAACGCTAAAGGCGAAAGCCGGAATTGACATACATGACCCTAAGCGCGAGGAAGAGATACTGCGAAATGCAGTTTCGAATGCTGATGGGAATCTGTGTGAAGCGACCATTCTGAGTATTTACCGGCGAATTCTTGTCGAATCAAGGCAGATCCAGATCGATGCCAGCAAAATCGCTCGAAACGAAGAAGCGGGGATTTATTAATGCAATCAGTGGCAATTCAAGGAACGGTTGGCTCATATAGTGAAGAAGCCGCACGAAAGTTATTAGGGGCAAACGCAAGAATTCAAGGTTTTTCATCATTTTTTGAAACATTTCAAGCACTTTTGATCAAGAGCGTCGATTATGCCGTTATCCCTGTACGAAACTCGATCGTCGGCGAGATCTCATCGGCCACGAGCTTCTATTCACGATCCGATCTTGATGTGCTCGAAGAGATTCCCTTAGATATCCGTCATCTATTGGTCGGCACACCAGATTCCCGTATAGATGAGATCAGATCGGTTAGGTCTCACGTCGAGGCGATAAGGCAATGCTCAGGCTTTTTCAAAAGAAACCAACATATTGAGCCTACCGTTGGAGCCGACACGGCTTCGAGTATTCGTAGAGTCGTTTCTGAAGATGCTCGTACAATCGCTGCGATCGGAAGCCGCAGGGCAGCAGAGATCTATGGCGGGAAGATACTTTCGGAGAATGTCGCTGATGGAATCAAGAATCAGACAACTTTTTATCTAATCGGACAATAAATCGTCGGAAATCCAGCAACGGCGGGGGGATTTGGTGCCTCAATCCTATTTGAGAAAATCTTAGGATCGATCGTTATGTTTCACGGTTATGGAG
>JABDJV010000115.1 GCA_013003295.1 Pyrinomonadaceae bacterium
CATCTACATAAAGCACTTCAGGGCCCAATTTAGAATCGAGTTTTTGGACCCATTTTCCGTCCTCAAGTGAAAATATTCGAATCTTGCGGTCGCCTCTATTGTTCAGATTTAATACGGCGAGGTCGGCGAATTGGCCTGACAGGAACGACCCACTCAAAACAGAGAGACGTTTCTCTGAACCGATCGAGACCTCATATTTGTCGAATTTGAATTGTGCGCCGGTGTTCGAGGCAAATCCCGGCAGAAATATGCAGAGAAAGAGCAAGGAAATATGGTTATTCAGAAATTTTGCGTAAACATTCATAATGATTACGCCGGGGGCGAAAAAGCCCGACGGGCCTCGCTTTTCGTTTGAAAAATTAAGGTCTCAAATATGCTAACCGGAATTTAACCGGGACCAACAGTCGCTGTGACAGTTTTTCAAATGGTCACAATCGCCTGGGTTACCCTTAGAAGAGGATCTTTCTACGTTTTCCGGGTTTTTCGAAGGGACTATTTGTCAGCGCTATCGATCTTTAGTTTAGGCGACTTGGATTCCCGCAGAATCTTCCAGACGATCGTAGCCGAACCATCTTTTTCAACTTTCTCAATTCGAAAAGCGACAACAATGTCCCGCCGTTTATCAAAGTCCAGCTCGTTGTAAACGACGCCCGCTTCCGACCGCAGAAACTTTCCACGGTATGCTATCGAGCGCATTACAAACGTGTTCTGATCGCCGACATGTACGCCCCGGCCATATATAAACCCGTCTCTTTTTACTCCTTGAGCAAATCTTTTTGCCGCTTCCATTGCAGCGTGTGGCGTTTTCACCGGTTTATATCTCGACAAAAAGCCGACGCCGGGAGTCTTGAGCCCGACATTTTCGATCGGAACATCGCCAAGCGCTACAAAGATCGCGCCGTTCAGCACTCCGCGGGCGATCAGGCTTTTCTTAAAGTAGGTAATATCTGCAAGGCGACGGATCCGGTAACTTCCGAGCCGAAAAGAATAAGACGAACCCGATCCTGGAAAATCATATTTCAGACACTTTGGAGAAACGCTGATAACCTTGGCTTTTTCCCCGCAGCCCTGAAAGGGAACAAGTTTTATCAGTCCGGTCCGTTTTTGGCTGAGAAACTCAGCATACTTTTTTTGGTAAGGTTCGCCCGCGTCGAGCAGCGCCGTTTCCTTATCTTTGGGTTCACGATAAAGTGCGACCATAGCTGCCCGCCATTTTGGGCCGTAGCGCCGTGAATTCGCATAGGCTCCTTGTCCGTATAGGTTGGCGTAGGTCTGCTGGGCGAGTCTGTCGTGTTGGCGGTCCTGGCGCCTAATTCTTTCAAGGCCGGTCTCGCGTCTACCCAAATAAGGCGTCGGGCCCGGTTCGGGCGCGGGGTTTGATTGAGCGATCGCAGAAGTAAATATCGCGGTAACTAAAATCGCGATGCACGCAATACTCTTTGTGAATGCCCGTAACATGAATCGGTTCCTGATTGGTCCAATGGCGTGACTTAAACCACTACTATACCGTATTCATCTGGTAGTTGGGAATAAAAAAACTGCGCGGGCCCAAGAAAACCAACACAATATTGGTTGAATCGCTATATTTGGCAAGAATCTATGATTGCTTGAGTTTGATTGCAAGCTCTTTATTGCACCGATATTTCCTGAATATAAATTGTTACTATAATTCCTAACATATCGGGACCGACGGGTTGAGCTTCCAGGTTGCTTCGGTAAGATCTATGACTACCGATTCACCCCGGACACGATCAATCGTTTCGAGTTTCCAAGCAAAAAACTTATGTGTCGCTGCGCTACTCGGTAGAAGCCTTTAACGGAAAATGCCGGCAGCAATTTTTTCCTTCAAACAATTTTACGTTAAAAAAAAGACCAGGGCACCAGCCCTGGCCGTAATAGTTTCTGGAACCGATCTAGAATTCGTATCTCACGCCGAATTGCATCGAGCGAGGACTTCCCTGGATATCGCCATAGATTCTTCCAAACGCACCGGACGGTTGACTCGTTGGAAGATTTGGATCCCATGGCATACCTGCAGTAGCTCGACCCGTGTCGGTAATCTCAAAGTATTGAAGATTAAACACATTAAATACTTCCCAGCGTAGCTGCAATTTGTGATTCTCGTTAAACGGCATCGGGATGTTCTTTGTAAGTCCCAAATCCAGAGTTTGATAATTGTCACCTCTGAAAGCATTTCTGTCGCCGATTTCACCCGGACGGGAAGTGCGGAATGAATTCCATGCTGCCTGCTGATTCGCAAACGCATTCCTGGTGTCTCTGTTTACACCAAAACCCGGATCCGCTACCCGAACTGTGTTGTTCGGGGAATTCCAGTTCGTGTTCCATATAAAATTGTCAAAAAATGGATTCGTAGGCCTTCCCGTATTAAAGCGATACACACCGGCAAGCTGCCATCCGCCGATAAAGGAATTCAGATTCAACCCTCTACCTTTATCCAAAAACGCACCCTTTCCGAAAGGAAGGTTGAAAAGGAAGTTGGCATTAACATTATGTTTCGTATCAAAATCGGAAGGTCCATAACCAAGGTTCGGCAGTATTGCATTTGTAATAAACTGCGAACCATAGGAATTACCGGTTTGTAGGCCTGAGGCATTATCCTTCGATATTGAGTACGTATAGTTGACATCATACGATAGCGTCTCCCCAAGTCTCTGTCTCAAACTTAAGGTCGCGCCGTGATAATCCGACTTTGCGCTTGTCCCAAAACCAGACAATGCGTCGTACTGCGGATGGCCGAACACGAACCCCTGACCACTCCAGTCGAATAGATCCGCAACTTGCTGCAATACGGTAAAGTCTGCGAAAAAGGTGCCGGGGACCCGACCGACTATAGCGTACATGTTTTGCGTAGCCGTTCCGGCAACAAAAGCGTTTGCCGCGTTAGGAAACAAGTTCTCAAAGTACGGAATTGGGGCAATATTCGCAAGCGGTGTCCTGGCAAAACGAAGGTCTTCCAACATGCCCGCTGCGGTATAGTAGTCCATTCCCGAAACAGTATCGACAATATTGTTCCACGCCACCACATCCCGGGTCGCACCAAGGTTTCGTGCCCGCCTGTATATATACGAACCTTCAATATACATTGAACGTGGAAGATTTCTTCCGTATGACACGTTTGCCACCCAATGCTGCGGCGAAACGATCGTAGCGTCCAAGGACGTCTGGATCCGCCTTCCACTTCCATCGTTTGGCTGAACAAAATTCAATACTCCCGGAGCGAGCCCTGGGAGCGCGCGAATGTCCTGATCAAATCCCGTAAATAGCGGGCCGGGGTTATTCGACGTGTTGTATGTGCCAAAGCCTATACCGGAACTGCCGGTAAAACCGATGAGCGATAACCCATCGTATGAAACGGCCAACTGTTGGCCAAAAGAATCATTCGTGATCGCAAATCCGCCTCTGATCGTCGAAGTCCCCTCCGGACCAAATAGCTTTTTCAAAAAGCCGCTTTGAAAGTTTGGTGACCATGCGACAGCAACCCGTGGCTGCCAGTCGTTCCAGTCCATACTGTAAAATCCCGGCGCATTATTTTTAGGTCCGCCTAGTATGAATGTGACCAGATCGTTCGTCGCAACACCATTCCTGGCAGATTCAATTCGCCTTTCTAAAAGAGTGCCAAGCGGAATATCGGGAACGACCTGAAATCCTCCCGTTTCATAAACAGGCCGGCTCAGCGCATATCGGAGCCCCAATGTTAGAGTCAGATTACGAGCCAAACGCCAGGAATCCTGAGCATAAACATCCAATTCCTGGGTGGCGAAGTTTCTTGTACTTGACGTTCCTGCGGGCAAAATATTTCCG
Organism: Pyrinomonadaceae bacterium; assembly: GCA_013003295.1. GTDB lineage: Bacteria > Acidobacteriota > Blastocatellia > Pyrinomonadales > Pyrinomonadaceae > Aridibacter. The sequence goes on from JABDJV010000115.1 coordinate 3,823, forward strand.
TCTATATCAAACGTATAGTTAGCCGTATATTGCGTGTACCGACCAATAATACCTGTCGCTGCTTCTAGATAGGATCCAATCGATCCAGGGGTTATGGTGTACCCCGCATTCGTCAATGGCAGCGTAATGTCCGACCCCGCACCCCCGGGTCCGGCATAGAAGGACGAATTGGTTACCGCACTATCAAATGCGGCGCCCAAGCTATTTCTCCTGTTGGTGATAAATCGGACATTGCCACCAAACTGTAAGGTGTGGTTCCCTTTGATCCATGTGAAATCATCGGTGATATTATAAGTGTTTGTCGTACGGCTTAATGTTCTGACGAACCGCCTTGGGTCAAATACGAGACGGAATGAAATGTCATTATCAGCAGAATCTCCCTGATTACTGAACGTCTGCTTGGTCAAACCAAATCGAATATTATTGATCTTGTTGTTTCCAATCGTCCAGTTATGTCCGACCGCGACTCCGTTTGGATGGTCCCATAAATTAGTCGCCGGGGTGTCGGGAAATTGAGATGTACCGCTGCTAATGTCCCATTGCCAATTGTATCTGGCAAAAAGCAGCTGATTGTCATTAATATTGTAGTCAATTCTTGCAATATGGGTGTTTTCCGAGATGGTCCGGGGAGAGTTAAATCTAAAACCGCCCGTGTTAATTCCATCTCCCAAGTCGGCATTATTCGAAGGGTATCTTGCGGTGGCGGCAGCAAAAGCTGCGATCGCTGCGGGATTCACCCTCATTCCGCCGCCAAGGTCGGGAAGCTGATTATAAATACCATTCAAGTCTGCCGTGGTTAGCGTGATCGCATACGGCGCGGTTCCGGCAGGATCGCCCGGCCTGGTTCCGATTATATTGATTTGTCCCTGACCCATATGTGGCAGAGGGACCAGTCTGTTTACCGATTGTTCAAGTGTTTGCCTTTGTCCCTCGTAAGTGTAGAAGAAGAACAATTTATCCTTAAATATCGGACCTCCGATCCTGCCACCGAAAACGTCTCTCGCGAGACTCGGCCGTTCGACACCGGCCAGATTATTGAAGAAGTTATTTGCCGAAAACTCAGTCGGCCGATAAAAGTAAAAGCCTGCACCATGAAAGTCATTGGTTCCGCTACGGGTTACGAGCGAAATCTGCGCTCCCGATGACCTGCCTTGGTTTGCGTTAGCATTTACCGTCGTAATTCTGAATTCTTCTACCGATTCGGTCGTCGCGCGCAACGCAGACCCTTGTGAAGTTGAGAATTGTCGGGCCGCTTCCGTCGCTCCGTCTCGACCACCTGTTTGTTGGTCGTTAATATCAATCCCATCAAGTGTAATGTTTGCCTGGTCACTCCTGCCGCCGGCAACATAACCCGTACGCGTAACGCCCGGCTGCAATGTCATAAGGTCCTGGACGCGTCTTAGATTTGTTGGCAGTCCTTCGATTTGTTTTGGAACAAAAGTATTACCGATACTTGCGTCCTGCGTATTGACCAGCGATTCGATCATGTTCGACGTTATATCGACCCTCGCCGTTACATCACCGGCCTCAAGCCGAATATTCTGTACGACCTTTTGGTCAACCAGCGCCTGAAGGCCGCTCACTGTTGTCTTTTTGAAATTTCCTTGTTCCACAACCAGTTGGTACGTCGCCGGCGGAATTGCCGGAAAACTGTAACTTCCATCCTCGTTGGCGATCGTCGATCGCGTAAACCCGGTTGCGGCATTGTTTAAGGTTACTTTTGCTCCCGGCACAGCTGCGCCGGTTTGATCCGTGACGGTCCCGCTGATCGTCGACGTTCCAGCCTGAGCCATAATGCTAACTACAAACACGGTCGAAAAGACGAATAACGTCAAAACCGGAAATACTAAAGATTTTATAAAACCTAAATTCATAACTCCTCCTTCTTTTTCACCATGTTCCAATCTGGATCATAGTGCAGAATAGATGACATTTTTGCGGCAACGTTTAGAACAAATATGTTGTTGATTTGTTCTTCAACCATCGGCGTTTGTCATCTTGAAAAAAATCCTTGTCTATTTTTCTTACCGGAGGTTTCTATTAAGTGCTTTTACACTCTGCCTCCAACCTCTAACGCAACAAATCGACAAGAATTGGCTCACCGTTCCCGAAATCGTTGAAATTGCTGATGAGCCAATTTTGCTTGAATTGTTGCGTTAAGGGTTGGAGGCCAATAATCCGCCGTTGGAAAGCGCACGGCACTGCAAAGGCTGCGCCAAGTATTGAAACATAGGAGGTGGCGGCAATTACCTATAAAAAAACGGCAAATCGAATATATTATTCGGCGATTATTTTTCTGTTATTCGGATCGTTGAACGCTCAAGCAAAAATTACTACTTGCTTGAAGGAACTCACAAATAATCCGGCCGACACATCGAAGTACGAAATTTCAGATACGCAAAAAAAAGAGATCGAAAATGACCTGAGAGAAAAAATGGGCCTGGCAAGCATAGGTTTTGATAAACACGAGACTCTGATTTACGACAAACGTGAACCGGCCATACGAGGCTCGGAAAAGATGCGTGAGTTAATCCTGAGTGCGATTGACGATCAAAAGAACGTATTTCTGGTGTGCAACTATTCAGGTGCGAATGAAGTTCAATTTGCAAAGACGGATAAAGGCTGGATAGATGTGAATTCGCGGATCACGACCTACGAGATCATGTTTGATTTTGAGGATTTTGAAAATAGCCGTAGATATACCCCTGACGTGGTACTTGAATCATATTCGCTTGGCATCTTGTTATTCCACGAAATTGACCACAAAGTTAGCTACGACCCGAAGTATCCGATTCCGCCAACCGGCGTGCGTCCTGATAAAAGCTCACGAGGTGTACGCGGGGTAATTGAAAACACAAATATCGTCCGAAGAGAACTTTCACTTGTGTTAAGAAATTCAAAGCGGCGAATTGCTAAAAGGTATCGTGGAGCCAATCAAATCTTTACGAATACGCGTCAGATCACTTTTAAAGGCCCGGCCGGCAAACGAAATTTCTTACGTTGGAAGTTGGAGAGTAAAAGGCCGAAGATGCAACGCGCTGACGCAACCAGCCGGGTTAAATTGGGAAATGTTTAGAGGATTTTCCGGTATAGTTTTTGAGAATAGCTCCTCCTTTACGTTACCGGAGAATGGGCAGTGAATGAACATTGATCATTCGCTGCCTTTTATATTCCGACGGGTGAAAAAAGCCAGGCAATTGGAGAATTGACGGTTATTGCCCGGCCACACGTGCACGTTGGCGGGGAACAAAAATGAAAGGCTTAACTTGCTCGCTAAGTTTTATTTAGCAAATTCATCACGCTCACGATACAAGCAAATCATTGACAAATATAAGGGAAGGGTATACAAGTATAAGAAAGATTTATCGAAAAAGGGGTAAGCGTTTAGGCCTGTGTGTCTTCGTTACGAAACGACGGATACGTTTTGGACAATTGCGATGCTCTTTGCCGAATGTCAAACTCAACCCGACAATAGCCCAAATCAAATACTATCCGTAATTATCGAGCTTTAATCTTTCAGAGATAGAGTTAAGGAGGGGCGATGAATTTTAGTATTCTAAGATTCAAGATATCTTTTTCCGTGATAACCTCGCGATTTCGCGTCGCCCCTTACAACAATATCGATACTCAAAAAGGAAACTCCGTCTGGATCGGTACTATGACCGACGATACGGAGACCGTATTTCCGGTAGCAAAAACCAAAACTAAAAATCGATTAAACAAGATTGCCAGAGATACTGCTCCAGGTGATTTCGGTTTATACAATGGAATCGGTGAAATGGGTTCGTATTACTACGGTTAAGGCTGATGCAAAATGTCGCTCGACGCGCGCCCGGATATCACGGTTTCCGGGACGGGGTCTGAATGAGCGATATGTAACTGAGTTATTTTCGGCTGACAAAAAAAGGATCGGGCAATTTGGTTCTTTGTTGAATTAAGTGGATGCCTTTTGTCTGCTTTTAAAAAACAATGCTGAAAACTCAATAAATTGAGGAGGTCCTCCAGTGGAGGAACCCGGAGAAATCACCCTGCTGTTAAAGGCGTTTGGAAGTGGAAAGCCAGACGCTATGGATAAGCTCGCGCCGCTCGTTTACGAAGAACTTCGGCGGCAGGCACACCGCTATCTCAACAAAGAACGCAAAAATCACACACTGCAAACGACCGGCCTTGTTCACGAGGCGTATTTACGTCTGATCAAGCAGAATTCTGTAAACTGGCAAAACCGGGCGCACTTTTTCGGCGTTACGGCAACAATGATGCGGCGCATCTTGGTGAATTACGCCAGAAAAAGAACCTGCGAAAAGCGTGGGGGTAAAAATGAGAATTTACCATTTAAGGATGCCTCGTTTGTCGTTGCGGAGGAGCGCGAAATCGACTTGATCGCTCTTGATGAGGTGTTAGACGAACTCACCTTGTTGGACGAGCAACAGTCCAAGATCGTCGAACTGCGCTATTTCAGCGGGTTGACGATCAAAGAAACTGCCGAGGTCCTTGGGATTTCGCCCGCCACTGTAAAACGGGATTGGAAGATGGCTAAATGCTGGCTTCGCGCGGAATTAGGGCTAGGGGAAACTCGATGAAGCGCAAGGAATACCAGCGGATCAAGAAGATATTTCAAGAGGCCGTTGAGATGACGCCTGACGATCGGGATGCCTTTTTGGCGGAAAAGTGCCGAAGTAACGATGCATTGAGAAACGAATTGGAACGCTTGCTTGAGTCGGAGGATTTTCAATTTTTGGAAGAGCCGGCGGTGGCTCAGGTGGCTGAGGCCGTCGTTGAAGAGGAAATGGAAAATAGATCGGCCACAGATTTCTTCGACTCTGAAAACAACGATCAATTCGGTCATTTCACGATCATTTCCAAAATCGGCAAAGGCGGAATGGGCGAGGTTTATCTCGCTGAGGACCGTAAGTTGAATCGCAAGATCGCGCTCAAACTGATGCCGGCCAGATTGATACCTGACAAAGACCGTCTTAAGCGTTTCGAGCAGGAGGCGTTTGCCGTCTCATCTCTCAACCATCCATATATTCTGACGATTCATGATATCGGTGAGTATAACAACGCTCATTACATTTCAACGGAATTTGTAGAAGGTGAGACCCTGGGGGAGTTCTGTGCGAGCAATAAGAAACTGGATTTGACCAAAATATTGGATCTCGTCATTCAGTGCGCATCAGCACTATCGGCTGCGCACGAGGCCGGGATAATTCATCGAGATATTAAACCTGAAAACATAATGGTGCGGTCCGATGGCTATATTAAGATTCTCGACTTTGGGGTGGCCAAACTTACGGGAAAACACAGATCGACCGATATTGAAGAGGAATCAACAGGACGGTTGAAGGTCAACACACCCACGGGAGATGTGATCGGAACAGGCCCGTATATGTCTCCTGAACAAGCTAAGGGAAAGGAAATAGATGAGCGCACAGATATCTGGAGTTTGGGGGTTGTTTTATATGAAATGCTTTCGGGCGAGAAACCGTTTAAAGGAGAATCCCCGACAGACACGATCGCTGAGATCATACACGAACCGCCGATACCGATAAATAGGTATGTTTCAACCCTGCCTTCTGAGCTCGAATGGTTGGTAACAAAGACACTTCGCAAAGATTTGGATGGAAGGTATCAAACGGCAAGAGAATTGCAGGCGGATCTGGAAAAGATAAAACAGAAGATACAGTTTGAGAATGAACTCGAGCGATCAGGCGCCCCCGACCGGGAACCGGATGTGCCGGGTGAACATCCCGTGCTGGACGGACAAGCCTCAAAAGATTCCTCAGCTTCGGAACCAATGACGGGCAAAACCGCCCGGACTTGGTTAAAGGCCGGAAATCTGCTCGGTCGGGCCAAGACCCGCAAAATAGGTGTATTAGTGCTGTTTGCAGTGTTGTTGACTGCAATGACTGCCGCTGGGTATTACTTTTTATTCTGGAGCAAAAACCCAGTCATCACAGATAAGGATGTCATCTTGCTGATAGATTTTGAAAACAAGTCAGGCGAAGAGATATTTGACGGAACACTTAAACAGGGATTGATCATCCAACTTCAGCAATCACCCTACCTCAGCATCTTTCCCGAAAAGGGAGTGCGCGAGACTTTAAAATTGATGAGGATTTCACCGGATGATCCGGTCACCAGGGAAATCGGAACGGAAATATGTCAGAGAAACGGACTAAAAGCATTGATCGCAGGGTCGATAGTCAGGTTTGACAAAAAATATTCGCTGACACTGGAGGCCGTCAACTCACAGACGGGACAAATAATTGCAATAACCCAATCAGAAGCGGATGGTAAAGATCGGGTTTTGCCAGCGCTGTCGGAGGCAGCAACCCAAATGCGTCAGAAGCTTGGAGAGTCGCTCACATTGATCGAGAAATTCGACAAACCTCTTGGACTCGCCACAACCTCCTCATTGGAAGCGCTCAAAGCCGCCTCGATGGGAGTTCATCAACAAAATAGCGGCAACCGCCAGGAAGCGATCGTATTACTCAAACGTGCGGTGGAAATCGATCCCGAGTTTGCAAATGCCTATTCATTGCTGGGGCGAATGTATGATAAAAGCGGACAGGCTGAGCAGGCAAGAGATGCGATAAAAAAAGCGTATGAACTGCGGGAAAAATCAAGCGAAATCGAAAAACTTTTGATCGAACAGGCATTTCACGAGTACATTTTCGGAGACATTCACAAATCGATCGATCTGTTAAACAT
>JABDJV010000124.1 GCA_013003295.1 Pyrinomonadaceae bacterium
GCGCAGCATGGCACCGTTCAGAAACTGCTGCAGCGCCTCGAGGAAAAAGATTATATCGAGCGTGACAAAAGTCAGTTTGTTCATACATTTAGGGCTAAAAACTCAAGAAAAGAGTATGCGGGCGCCCAATTGGAATCACTCGCCTCGAAACTGACATCCGGATCGATCGCCCCGCTTATTACCCATCTGGTCGAAACCAGTAAGATCTCCCCTGATGATATTGATGAGATCCGGGCTATTCTTAATTCGCATAAGGGCGAAGGGGAAAAAAAATGATCGAATCCCTGTTTGAGATCGGAATTAGTAACGCGGTCATTTCCCTGGCAATCGCTGCCGCCGCCGTTCTCGTCGGGCGATTCACAAATCGCCCTCATCTTGCACATCTTTTGTGGCTATTAGTTTTGATGAAGCTATTGGTACCGGCGATCATTCCGATTTCTTATGATCTCGCACCAGAAACAGTTACCAACGTCCCAGCGGCGGTCATACCGATCGAAAAATCAGCTGGTTTTGGCCCGGCCCCGACAGTATCCCGAGTTGAAGAATATTCGGTTGGTTTTTCCGAAGTTTTTGTAAAGGTGAAAAGCATTGGCCAAACCTATCTTCCGATAATTTGGGGGCTGGGCATTTTGCTTGCACTTGGCTGGTCAGTACTTCGCGTGATTAGATTTGATCGTCTTTTGAGGCAAAGCTCAGAAAGGGCGCCCGATTGTCTCTATGAAATGTCCGGCGAGATCGCAAAGCAACTATCGCTAAAAAAACTACCGTCGATCAAAGTTACCAACGCTGAAATATCGCCGTTGGTTTGGTGGCTCGGCGGAGAGATCAAGATATTCTTGTCGTCGGCACTCGTTAGCAATATGAAGCCGGCGCAGATGCGTCTTGTTCTCGCCCACGAATTGGCGCACGTAAAGCGCCGCGATTTCGTTGTGCGTTGGATCGAATGGTCCGCCGCAATTTTATTCTGGTGGAATCCGGTTGTCTGGTGGGCCCAACGTAATTTGCGGGCGAATGAAGAGATCTGCTGCGACGCACTCGTCCTTTCAACGCTCAAACCGGAACCAAAAGAATATGCCTCGTCGCTTTTGAGCGCGGTTGAAGAATTTGTCCAGCCGGCATTCCGTCCTCCGGCAATGGCAAGTGAAGTAAATAGCGGCGGATATTTAGTAAGGAGAATTAATATGATCTTATCAGGTAATAATAAGCAAAACTTATCGCGAAAATTGCGAATAGCCGTAATTGCGGCCGCGGCGGTCGTGCTGCCGCTTGGCCTGACCTTTGCTCAAGACAAAGAACCGGAAATTGAAAAGCGAGTTGGAGAGATAAAGAAGGGAGTAGAGGCCGGCAAAATTTCGAAGGAGGAAGCAGAGTCTAAAATTTCCGAATTAAAGCGGGAATTTCAGATCCGCATAGCCCGGAAAAAGCTTGATGCTGCTGTAAAAGAAGGCAGAATCTCAGAAGAGGATGCGGAGAAGAAGCTGGAAGCAATAAAGAAAAACCAAAGGTCACAACCGCATCGATCCGATGAGATAAAACGGGCCGTAGAGAAAATTGAGTCAGCCCTCAAGGAAGGGAAGATCTCAAAGGAAGAGGCCGAGGCGAGAATGCTGGAATTTAGATTGCATCAATCCCTTACCGAACGGCGGATGAAAATCCAACAGGAGGCGGAGAAACTTCAGGCCGGTGTGAAGTCCGACAACATTTCGCGCGAGGAAGCAGGGGCGAAAATGAGAGAGCTGGAAAGAAGCATGGCGACGGCACAAATGAAAATGAATCATCAGCTGGCGGCAGAGAAGCTCGAGTTGGCACTCAAAGCGGGCCGGATCTCACAACAAGAGGCCCAGGTTAAAATGGAGGAGCTTAAGCGCCGACTTGTGGTTACCGGCAAAGCCGATGATATGAGGCGGATTCAGGAGCAACTCGAGCGTGCTGTAAGGGCAAATAAAATCTCACGCGAAGATGCCGAAACGAAAATGAAAGCGCTTCAGTTGCGGATGGCGGAAACTGAGAGTAAATCCCGCATAAAAGATGCTGCAAGAAGACTCGAGATGGAGTTAAAGGCTGGCAGGATTTCAAAAACGGAAGCGGCTGAGCATTTGAGACGGCTTAAGCACCAACATAATGCCGAGCAGAGAATGATCGAACTTAGGCGCGCTCAGGAAAAACTTGAAGCGTTGGTCAAATCGGGCAAGATGACTGAGGGTGAAGCGAGGAAAAAATTGGCCGAATTGGAAAAGAAATCAGAACCTAAAAAGGACAACTAATATATTAGGCATAGTGCGAAAAAAAACCGTCGATTTTCGACGGTTTTTTTTTCTTAAACTGACTACGGCTGAAATCCGACGCTTCGCCATAAAGGCCCCGTATTAAACATTTTGCCGCCTTTTATAACGTACCTTACATTTCGAATCTCGCTGATCGACTCTAGCGGGTTGCCGTCTACGACAGCAAGATCAGCCAATTTTCCTTCCTCGATCGTGCCAAGCTTGCTGTCAACTTTCATCGCTCTTGCCGGTACGATGGTGGCGGCTTTGATCGCATCGATCGGAGACAATCCGGCCGCAACAAAAAGCTCAATTTCCCGAAACTCCGTGTGCCCGGGAACTACGAGATCGGTCCCTACGACCAAAGGAATGCCGGCTTCGTGTAAGGCTTTTAGCACTTGAAGCCCAAATGCCCGGCCGCGCTGTCGCCGTGCAGCTGATTCAGCCGGCACGCCCATACTCTTGATCAAAGCCTGGAATTCAAATGGTGCCTTCTTAACCCCCGGTTCAGTTGAAGAAAATGAGTCGCCAAAAACTTTCGATGAATTTTCCCCGCGCGCAAGAGTTGGCTCGACAACAATTCTATTCTCTTTGAGAAATCGAAATCCTGCGAGCGCCGCTTTCGATGCCGGGTCGAAGTTTCGCTCCGCACCGGGTGTTCGTGAAGTCATTATCGGAAAAACAAAGCCCAGGTGATTTACCTGATCGTAACCGTCTTCGACCGCGTCCCAAATACTCACGCCTCTCGGAATATGGCCGGTAACGGTCATATCGAGTTTGTGAGCTTCTTCGGTTACCACCTTTATGAGTTCCTTTTTTAGAGAATGATATATCTTGATCTGCTCGAAACCGGCCCGTTTATATTTCCGGACGATAGCGCGGGCCTCTGCCGGCGTTTCCGCTTTCATTTTCCCAACTGAGCTGGGTCCGCTATCAATATAGCCTGCCAAAATAAGTCTCGGTGACACGGTGATCTCACCACTTTTTTCGGCATCCCGGATCGGGACGATAAATTCCAGTTCGTTTGCTGCATCCCGCATTGTTGTAATTCCTGCGGCAAGCGAAGCGGGAAACCATTCGGCTTGAGTTGCGTGAGCGTGCATATCGAAGAAACCCGGCAGAATCGTCTTTCCGGTCGCATCAAAAACGGGAAAGTCATCTGGAACCTTGGTTTCAGAGCGTTTTCCGACACTCAGGATCTTTCCGTTTTTCACCAGGATTATGCTATCGGAAACGGTCGCAAAATCAGTTCCCCCGACCAGAGTCCCTCCTACCAACGCAAATTTGTCTTGATAAATTGGCTTGATCTTTCTTGAAATGTTTTTAAGTTGATTTACCGCATCGCCGGCGGCAGTTTTTACAAAGTATTCCAACGAATCCCCAAATCCCTCGCGAACCGCTTCAAATCTGTCCATTTCCGCGTCGGCTGAAACCAACGCAATTAAACGATCGTCTTTATCAAACCAGGCGATCTCGCGGCCCCACATTACCCCGTCAATTGCATATCTTTTAAGCTTCCATTTCGTTCCCGATACCCCGATCTCGTCGCTTCCAAGATACTCGATTTTTGCTGACCCGCCGGGAAGCAATGGAATGGCGTTTTTGATCTTATTTCGTTTCCAATAGCGAAAGAGCATCATTTGGGGTGAGACCGGTGCCGGCTGAAAGACCGTGAAAAAACGGCCCCGGGGCGTGTGAGTACTCACTTCGCCAAAATTTGTGATCGTGGCTGTACCCTTTTCTGAAACTTCGACCTTTGCATCGACCCTTGTGCGGGTCGAGGTCATCCCTTTGGTTTCGAAGTAGAGCGGCGTAAGATCTTTTTCGTTTAATTTTAGCGTGGTATCAAGCGAAAAACCGCTGCCGATGAATTTTAGCTGAAACTCCGTACTTAAATTGACAACGCCATCTTTCTTCGTAATTGCATAGGTTTCTGTACCCATACTTTTTTGGTATTTGTAGAGGACAAACATTCCCGTTTCCTGAGCGGAAACGATGGTTGCTGTTCCAAACAATGCAAGCAGCATCAACAAAAAAAACAAGGCGGCGTGGCGGTATTTAGTTTTCATAGGCTTGATCGATCAGGATCCAAAGGAATTTCAAGCGCATTCTGAGGAATTTGTAATATTTTCCCCTTCGACGATCGGAGTATTCTATTCGAAACCAACACCAGGAGTATAACAAACACACCCTTGCAATCGGGAAACCGACTGTTTAAACACGAGTTTTTCCTTCCTGGATAAGGTTTTTCCATATTTTGTCGATGCGTCACTTGATAGGCTTTTTGCTAAACTAGGGCCGTACTTAAATGAATTTGAAATGTGAGAGAAAAATTTATGGGATTTCAATATAGGTCAAAGCGCCGTCATTTTGAAAAATTAACTGTAGGGAATTCTGTCTGGCCGTGCGTAATTGGCGTGGTTCTACTCTGCATATTCTTCACCGTACCGGTAGACGCTTCGTCACTGACAGAGAAGATTGATTCCTATGTCTCATCCTACACCCGGACCAACGATTTCAGTGGTTGCGTTCTGGCGAAAAATAAAGCAGAAACCCTCTATTCAAAGTGCTTTGGAATGGCGAACGTTGAGTTTGGTGTCCCAAACTCTCCGAGTACAAAATTTAAAATAGGGTCTATTTCCAAACAATTTACGGCAGTCGGTATTCTCGTTCTCGAGGACCAAGGGTTGCTAAATACTCGGGACAGCGTGGTGAAGTATCTTCCCGAATACAAGAGTGCAAAAAATATTACGATCCACCATTTGCTTACGCACACTTCAGGCGTACTCGATATCTATGCTCTTCCTAATTTTCAAAAGATAAATCGAGATTCTCTTTCGTTAAAACAGGTAACTGACGAGATCTTTAGGAATGAGCTTCAACATAAACCCGGCACAGTTTACGCCTATAGCAATTCGGGGTATTCCATACTTGCCAGAATCATAGAAGAGGTAAGTGGAACCACTTATTCCGGGTTTCTGGAGACCAATGTCTTCAAACCGTTAGAATTAAATTCTACCGGCGACTATTTTGACAACCGGGTGATCAAAAACCTTGCCGTCGGATATGACCCGAAGGGTTATGACGGCCTCTTAAGGCCCGATTATACAAACGATGTGTTTGTTCGCGGCTCCGGTTCAATTTATTCAACGGTCAACGATCTGTCCCGTTGGATCGACGCCTTAAGAAAAGGACGGATCCTTTCAAAAAGGTCCCGGCAAAAGCTTTTCACCAACCACATCAGCAATTATGGCTACGGAATATCCGTTTATAAGTCGTTCGGAAAGGAGGTTTTTGGCCATGATGGCAGGATTAGCGGATACATAGCGGATTATCTGCACTATAACGATGATGAGATTTCCGTGGTCATCTTGGGAAATATCCAAACGGGAGTCGCAGATTTTTTCCGGCGCGATATTGCCGCGATAATATTTGGAAAGGAGTATAAGTCGCGCGCCAAGACGATTCCACCAAGGACGACTTACCCGGCTAATTATCGATCGCTTGTTGGAAAGTACCAATTTGGCCCGAACTTCTTTGTTTTCCTTGAACTGTTCGACGGGGTGCTCAAGGCACGTGCAAACGAAGGAAGCTACTCTGAGTTGGTACCGCTCGAGACGGGTTTATACTTTAGCCGGACCCTCTATTCGTCAATTGATTTTGAATTCGATGAAAGCAAGAAGCCTACCAGGATGATATGGGTGAACAATGACGGCAACCGATTTGAAGGAGAAAAAGTGAACTGATCAAAGGCTGTCGGCGGACCAAACATTAGCAGAAACCGACGAGACCAAAAATCGGCAAAATTGCGGCTAAAGCCGCTAAAAATGTTGTTTTTGCCTAAACCCCTAGCTAAAAGCTAGGGGCAATTGACAAGACAAAGAGCAGGACTTAAAACCAATTACCAATTACCAATTACCAATTACCAATTACCAATTACCAATTACCAATTACCAATTACCAATTACCGATCACCCATTACCACCTTTCCTATTTCAAATCATTCCAAAACATCAAAGCATTGTAGACAAAAGCATGGTCGTGATGATTTAGATGCCGGTGCATCGGATTCCATCCGAAGAGCACCACTTGCCCTTTTCCGACGGACGTTTCAAGGATAGCCGGGGCACCATTTAAAGCGCTTTTGCCGCTTAGAATGCCTCCCGACAGGACAAGGGGAGTTGGTTTATCCGCTTTATCTTTCTTGGCCGTCTTTGGCTTATTCCACGGTCGCAACGAGGGCTTTTTGGTGCCAAACTGAGCTACTGCAAGATGGCGCGTGTCCTTTCCGACCCGGTAGAGCGGAGTATTGCCTCTAAAGGCGTGGGTAACTTCTTCGTATCCAAATGTTAAAGGTGAAGATGGATCTGTGATCTTCATCGTAATAACCGAGCCGGGCGTGTTGATGCTCGGACGCGACATTCCGATCTCCCTGACGATACCGCTATCGACCGCAAGGCTGCCGCCCGAGCCTAACCCGATAAACGTTCCGCCGCCGTTGATAAATTTTTGGATCGAAGCAAGGCCCTCGAATCCGAATCCACCGGTAATGTCAGGCGAACTCGCGATTCTTCCGTGGCTCGGCGTCTTTGGCGTTTTTGTGTACGCAAGAGGGCTCCATTTTTTATCTATTCCGGATATGAGCGCCCTTAATGAGCCCCTTCTGCCGTAGTGGGGTGCAATGATCACATCGTATTTCGCCCTCAGGTTTCCGGCCCTTAGCTCACTCTTTTCGATGTTCTTAAAGGGCACTCTCGACTGATCGAGGGCATATCTGACCCAGCCGGGATTCTGCGTTGAGATCCAGCTGTGTAAGAGTCCGATACGAGGGACGTCAAGGTCTATCAGCTTTCCGCTAGGCATTCTCGAAACGGTTTGAACGTCGAGCAGGGTGTTTTCGATCACTTTAAATAGGTCCGGCTTGCTGACGGTTGACGCCTCGATAAAAATCGTTCCTGCGGGAAAAGTTCTGGAACCAACTTTGGCCGCCCGTGGCAATGCTTTCATTGTCGCCTTCGGCAGGGCAAAACGCAGCTCCCCGATGCCTTCCTGTCCGCGATGAACGACGGCGTAGAACCTTCCCCGGCCCGGTACACGGGGCGTACGGTAAAATTTTCTTCCTGACGCTGCCAAGTCTGTCGCATGCGAATGTACCCTCTTATCGTTAACCATTTTTACGTCGACACCGCGAATCAAACCCAGGGTCCAGGCGATATCGTCATATGGCGGAACTTTTACCTTTTCCGGAAACTTTTGTTTTTCAAATAGGTTTTTCGCAAACGGTCCATACGGCTGGTTGAGTTTTATCAGGGCATCGCCGCGACGAACATTTAGATCGCCGTACTTTCCATTCTTAGTAGCAACTCCAACTTCAATACCCTGTTCGATCGTCAGGTCTATCAGCTCCCTGGCGGCGCCATTGTCACGCTGCTTATTCGGGATCAGGATCGCATACGGAGCCTTTTCGGTTCCCTTATTAACGGCTTCGACGCTCTTCTGGTAAAAATTCTCGACGAGGTCCTTTCCATTGCGGGCCGCATATTCGAGAGATACAAAAACACCGCTCGACATATAATTTACATTGTTTCGCATCGACCAAAGCGTCTCTTCCGAAGGCGGCGAAGGCCGGTACCAGGTTCGTTCGATCACTTTGTCGCCGGCATAGCGGCTGTCACCAAGATCGCGTTTCATCGTTTCCGAGCTGCCGTTTCCATAGGTCTCATAAAAGCGCCCGTTGGCGTTGCGATTGTTGGTCACCCAGAGGATGTAACCCGGAAACCAACCTGTATAGAAACCCCAGGTCCAAACCCCTGGCAAACCCATCGCTGTGAGTTTCGAAACTTCGTAGTTTGCGATCGCTCCCCATTCACTGACGGTCGTTGCGCTCACCATTTGATTGTATGGACCGGTTCCCTGGGCGACATATAGATACGGCACCGATTCGTGCAGATCGAGCGAAAGCGTCGGCTTATATTTCATAAAAGCGCGAAGAAAATTCTTCGTCAGGGGTTGAGTGAGCCCGATGCCATCGCGGTTGTTGTCATGAAAGGTATATTTTCCCCAGAACGGAGGACCGGACGGAGGGCGTTCGTAATAGTTGGTTCTTCCTTTCTGGTGCCGGTGAAACCATTCGACGGATCGATTCCTACCGTCAACCTCCAGAACCGGCGTGATCATCGTGATCACATTCTTGCGTATGTTCTTAAATATCTCGCGCTCTTCAGCCGCCAGACGATAGGCAATCTCGAGAGAAGTCTCTGGCGGTCCGTATTCGGTTGAATGAAGTCCGGCAGTGATCCAATACATAGGTTTGGCTGATTTGAATATCTCAGCGGCTGCATCCGCGTTCGTCTTTCGGGGATCTGCCAGGGAATTTAACTTTGAGACATATTGATCGAGGTTTGTGATCGTATCTGCATCAGCAATTATCAGCGCGATCATCTCCCGGCCCTCGGCGGATTTACCGAGGCTAACAACTATTGCCCGATCGGTTGAATCCGCAATTGCACGCATATAACCATGGATCTTGGCCACATTCGTCATCTCGCCGGGAGCCCCGGCAATATAACCCAGAAAATCTCTAGGGCTGGGAATCTTAGGATGGTCGGGAATGGCTGATACAAGCGGCGTTAAAAAACGCTTTTCGGTGGTCGCCTTGAGAATCGCGTCGGTCGAATTTTTGTCGACCTTCAGCCCTCCGAGCTCGTTGGGTATCGTGTCCTCATTTGCCGAGACCGGAAGAGTCAAAAAACCCGCAGAAAAAATTATCACCGATAAACAAAATACTTTTAGCCCTTTAGATGCTATCATCGCAACCCTCCCAAAATTATCTGATTTCCCACAACCTTAATAACAAACCGGACAAGATTCAAATCTTTGAATCCTCAGGGGAAAAATGTAGGGGCAGCGGCTTGTCCCTGCCCAATAAGCCGAATGGCGAAAAATCCGTTGTAATCTCCACAATCTGAACGGATCTTATCATTGACGCCTAGAGAAAGGATTTTCGATTTTAACTGAAAACGTTATATTCGCCATTCGGCTCACGGGCAGGGACAAGCCGCTGCCCCTACAAGGCTGTTTGAATGATTTTGTTGTAGAATCGAATTACCGAAAACAAGACGGAGGGAAGATATGAGAATTTTTACAATGCTTTTTTGTCTCGGGGTTTTATTTCAGGTGGGGCTTGCGCAAGACGAGAGGCCCGCACGCCTAACAGTGCCAACGCTTAGCCCGTTTTCTGAAATCAACCAACAGGTAGCGCTTACAAGGGTCAAACTGACCTATGCACGCCCGAGCGCGAAAGGGCGAAAGATCTATGGTGGTCTTGTGCCGTTTGGAGAAGTTTGGCGGACGGGCGCCAACGCCTCAACAAAATTGACTTTTTCCGAAGATGTTTCTATCGAGGGAAACGCATTAAAAGCAGGCACTTACGCTCTTTATACGATTCCGGGTGAGACAGAATGGACGATGATCATCCACAAGAATATTAAGCTTCGATCTCTGGCCGGAGACGTTTATAAGCCGGAAAATGATGCATTCAGATTTACGGCTAAACCTGAAAAACTATCTGAGTTTGTGGAGACATTTACAATCGGATTCACTGATCTAAAAACGAAATCCTGCCGTGTGAGTTTGAGTTGGGAAAACACCAAAGTTAGTTTCAGAATAGATTTTGCCGTGGATCAACAAATTGACGAGCAGATAGCGAAGCTTTCAAAAGCTCCCGGCGGTTTGAGCCACCAGAATCTATTCAGAGCGGCGGAGTATTATTTTCACAATGACCGGGATCTTGATAAAGCGATCGGGTGGATAAAGGCAAGCATAGTCAAAAGCCCAAAAAACTTCCGTTACGGATTGCTGCACGCGAAAATCCTGAGTAAGCAGGGAAAGCGAAGTGAGGCGCTAAAAGTAATCGCTACCGCAAACGCTTGGGCGAAGGAACGAAATAACGCCAACTACATCGGGCAAACACAACTATTCTGGGATTCGATAAAAAGGTAATTTTTAGTATGAAATTTATTTCTCAAATTTAAACCGGTATCTCTTTCCCGTGTATTTGAGATCGATCTCGGAAATCGCCTTGCCGGTTTTTATCGAGGCGTTTGAAGGTTTCTTGTCTTTTCGGGCGGCGGTTATGAGGCTAAAACCAGCAGGTGTTTTGTTTCCATAATAAGCTCCGAGAGCGCTCGATTCACGGCTGTCAAGAAAGACGAACTCGTAGGCTTTTGCAAACGTGTTATAGGTCAGCGTAAAGAATGCTTTCGTCTTTCTATCCTCAATAAATCCAGCAATTATGCAGCCATCGAGAATATTATAGAGTTTTAGTTTTGCGCTGTTTTTGTGATTCGCGGCCAGGCTCTTGAGTAATTCAAACTCAGGTGTGGTGCAGCGCTTGCCATTAAAATACGTCAGCGGCGCCGATGTTGATTCCAGCGCCGGAGCAGTTTTCAAACGGCGCGAAAATTCCATGATCCAATTGTTAGACCAGGTCTTCCCGCCATCGCGCGAGTAAGCGTCGTCCCAGCGAACCGAGTTTGGCTGCGCGTCAGAAAACGTATAGCGCGATATCAGATTCGTATTCGCATCGACCTTCCGTTTCGAAAAACATTCTGCCCGCTTGTGACGAAAAAAGCATTCCATTCCATTTGTACCAGAACGATTGTTTCCCGCCCAATTCAGCCACAGATCCCAGGCGCCCTTTTCGGGATTGTAGTATCGAAGGCTATATCCGTTTATACCCTTTTCGCTTTCACTCCAGAGCTCAAGAATCGCCTTTCCGTCGAGGATCGAATAAATACGAGCTACTGATTTGTGTTGGTCCTTCCACGTAAAATCTTTTTGACGAACGCGAAGGTTGACATCCCATTCACCAATCCAAAAATCAAATTCACGTTGTTTCTCCGCAACAGTTTGAGGGAAGACTAAAAGAGGAAACACGACCAAAGAAAGCAGAATAGTAAAAATACGCATAATTAAACACCCGCGATTCAAGGAATTCTAAACGATTCGGGCGTATTATTCTAATTTCGTAGCGTCCGCTTTTTGGTTTTGTTGCAGCGGCCGAAAAAATGAGGTGAGCGCAATTAAATCAGACAGGCATTCAGATCTCTTCTTTGCGTGCTTTGCGCCTTTGCGGGAATTCTCTGCGATTTAAGGAGGCCGAGTGACAAAAGAAGAAATTTCCCGCAAAGGCGCAAAGGCGCAAAGGAAGAAGAGTACAAATCAGTCGGATCGGAGTGGCTTCGCAAGATTGCATTAATCGGTTGGGGTTGTATATCCTGACCTTCGCAGTAAGTCGAAGCAAACTATTCCGGGAGATAAGGAGAGATAGAATGAAATTTGGGTTAGATAAGGTATTAGTCGCGTTTACCTTTGTATTTGTTTTTTGCGGTATTGGTTATGCCGAGAAATGCACGCAGCCGGGCTCCATTAAGCGCGTAAAAAACAGAAGCGCGGGGAATGTCGAATATGTGATCTTTGATCTGCTCAAACGGGCCGATACGCCGAACAGTGCACCGGATTATGAGGTCAAGTCCGCTTCGGGGCCATTTACGGACTATTCGGGTGACGAAACCATTCCCGTTCGCGGCAAGAAATTCAAGAGCATCGTATTCAAAAATCTATATTGGATGTGCGAGAGCCGGGATCAAACCAAGACGCCCAGGGCCGCCGTACGGGACATTAAACAGCTTTCGAGATTTGAAGGGATCGCCGAATACGTCGTGGGGTTTCGTTCTCGTTCGAGATATATAACGACCTATCACTATAATGCGGGCTCCGTCATCAAGGTCGTTATGAAGTTTCGAAAGTAGAGAATTGGGACCAAATGCCCACGGGGGAGGAAAACAGCGATTTACTGGATAACACCATTCTAAATCTGGGTTAGTGAGAATTTTGGCCGAATCTTGCTAGCGACTCACGTATATATTTTCATCAAGCCAGAATCGCCAAGGCTTTTCCGTGAATTCTTCGGCGTAGTCAATTCCGATCCTTTTGCCGCTCGAGATCACGGCGCTTTGATTTCTCTCGGTGTCTTCGATCCAGACCCGTTTATCACTTAGGTTTTCGCCGCTAAATGACTTGTTGATTCCAAGCGCAATACAAAGCTTTCCCGGACCCGACGTGAGGTTGTTATCGGGCATTTTTCCTCGACGATTCCTCATTATGCCGATCCCCTCGAGTGGCTCGACAGCGCGAATAAGGAT
>JABDJV010000138.1 GCA_013003295.1 Pyrinomonadaceae bacterium
GCCATAAACTGAAAATGAAGAAATTAAAGGGCAGCCGCCAAATTGTGTCGCTCCCCTTAGTGGTTTTGGATGTAGGCGCTTTCCTCGGTTAGGTGTGAAATACTCACAAAAAATCAAGGGTTGAAACTACCGCACAGCACAAATAATTGAGCAACGGGACAAACAACGATATTGTGATATAATTCGCGCAAAATTCAATTTATTACAATCTTTACATAACTTTAGGAGACATCGGAAAATGGCTGTTGATTACAGTAAGATTCAAGAATTATTGGGCGATGAAGCCGAAACACTTTTAGATCACACATCTACCACGATCCCAAAAGAAGATTTACATGTTCCGGGCGGCGATTTTGTTGACCGAGTATGGATGGAGTCCGATCGAAGCCCAAGCGTTCTGCGTTCGATCCAGACACTTTTTAACCACGGGCGGCTCGCCGGAACCGGCTACGTTTCGTTTCTGCCTGTCGATCAGGGAATCGAACATTCCGGCGGCGCGAGTTTTGCTCCGAACCCAAAATTATTTGACCCAAAGAATATTGTCGAGCTGGCGATCGAGGGCGGCTGCAATGGCGTTGCTTCGACGTTTGGTGTTTTGGGCGCCGTTTCCCGAAAATATGCCCATAAAATTCCGTTTATCGTAAAGGTTAATCACAATGAGCTGCTCACTTACCCAAACACGTTTGACCAGGTCATGTTTGGAACGATTGATCAGGCAAAAGAGCTCGGCGCCGTCGCCGTCGGAGCGACGATCTATTTCGGATCAGAGGAATCCTCCAGGCAGATCGTAGAGATCGCCGAGGCATTCGCCTACGCGCACGAGCTGGGAATGGCAACGATCCTTTGGTGCTATTTGAGAAATCCCGCCTTTAAAACCGACCAGGGAAATATGCATGCTGCGGCCGATCTGACCGGGCAGGCAAATCATTTGGGTGTGACCATTCAGGCCGATATCGTGAAGCAGAAATTACCGACTACGAATGGCGGCTATAACGCGCTTAATATGGAAAGCAGCTACGGAAAGACAAATCCAATGATTTACGACGATTTGTCCACTGACAATCCGATCGATCTTGTTCGGTACCAAGTCGCAAACGGCTACATGGGAAGAGTTGGGTTGATAAACTCGGGCGGCGAATCAAAAGGAAAAGGCGATCTCGCAGCCGCTGTTCGAACAGCCGTTATCAACAAGCGCGGCGGCGGCATGGGACTGATCTCCGGCAGAAAGGCATTCCAGCGTCCAACGGCTGAAGGGGTCGAACTGCTCAATGCGATCCAGGATGTCTATTTGAGCAAGGAAGTAACGGTGGCCTGATTCTCGGCGAGTGAACAAAGTTGATCAAATCAAATAGGTCCGCTCCCCACCCTCTTAAGCAACTGATAACGGTCTGGACTATTTTTACATGTCATATGATCAACGGTTTGAGTTTAGCCACCCCATTTATGGGGTGGTTCCTAGTCTGCATTTGTTTAGGGCGCTTCAGCGTGCTTTATCAGCTTTCGCCCTCAGGTTAGAAGCACGCTAAAGCGTGCTAAATAAAGACCGTCGCATCCTACCACCTCGTAAACGAGGTGGCTAGACTAAAAACACTCCCAACGTCAGAATCAAACATCCTCAACGTCAGAATCAAACATCTTCAACTTCAGAATTGAACTTCCTTAACGGCAGGTTCGAACATCCTCACCGTCTGATTTATACATTTCCTACATCAGAATCGACCATCGCAAACGTCAGAATCAACCACCCCAAACGTCAGAATTCAACTATCTCCTTCATTAAGATTAAATATCTCCAACATCGTGATTGGTCAAAATGTGCCGGCATTTGATTCAAATTGGCTTCTCTCGTTCAAGATTTTGTGGCGGTATTTAGTTAGAATTATCATGTTTGAAGATAGCTTCTTGGGATAATTCTATGAAAAACATACAGATTCGATTTTTATACGCACTTTTATTATTTGGAATTCTCGTTTGTGGTCCCACGCATCATCTGTCAGCCCGAACACCAGCCCAGGCAGAATTTGCCGAGAAGATCGCTAAGATCGAGGAGTTTGTCCAGGCACAGATGAAACGCGACGGCATAACGGGTTTGACCATCGGATTTCAATCGGGCGACTTTCGTTGGGTAAAAGGCTTTGGCATGGCGGATATCGAAAACAAGATCCCGACCAAGCCGCAGTCCTCATACCGTATGGCCTCCGTTACAAAACCGATGACGGCGGTCGGAATCCTGCTGCTGGTCGAACAAGGCAAGATCGCCCTGGATGCGGAAGTACAAAAATATGTTCCATATTTTCCGAAAAAGAAATATCCGGTGACGATCCGCCAGCTTCTCGGACACATCGGCGGGATCAGCCATTATCGAAATTACGATCTCGAGGGACACTTTAAAGAACACAAGAATACACGCGAAGCGATCAGGGTTTTCGAAAAGTTTGACCTTGTTAACGAACCCGGCACGCGTTACAGCTACACGAGTTACGGGTTTAATTTGCTCGGCGCCGCGATCGAGGGCGCGAGCGGCAAATCTTACGGGGAATATATGACTGAAAATGTCTGGAAACCGCTTGGGATGAACAGCACGGTTCTGGATAACCCGGTGAAAATAATTCCTAACCGTGTAAGAGGCTACCGTCTCATTAACGGAAAACTGGCAAACTCCGAGTTTGTCGATATAAGTTCGCGTTTTGCGGCCGGCGGAATCCGCTCGACGGTTCCCGATATGCTCAATTTCGCCAAAGGAATGTATGAAGGAAAACTCCTGACCGCAAAAATGCGCACTGATATGTGGACCTCGCAGACCACAAAAAACGGATACGGAACCGGTTATGGATATGGTTGGCGAACCAATGCACCAAACGGCCGCTTTATGGTCGGACACAGCGGCTCGCAGGCAGAGACGAAAACATATCTAATGGCAATTCCAAATGAGAGATTTGCAGCGGCCGTAGCGATAAACTTTGAGAATTCCAACCCCGGAATTTATCCCGCCGAAGTTTTCAAAATTCTTTTTGGCGAACCATGGCAGATCCGCTATTACTCAAATAAGCGAAGCGACCAAATAACGCTGGCCGGAATGGATCTCGCATTTGATGAAGGTATGCGCCACTATGCTCAGCATGGCACCGCGCTCGCGAAAAGTGAGGAAGAACTAAGCGGGGCCTTTTCATATTTTGACCGAGTATTGAATTCTCCGGTAGAAGATATGGCCGGAAAACTGCGGGCCGGAATCCATCCGGCTCAGAATCGGGTGCTCACCAAGATGGTTTCTTACATCGCAGATAAATTAAAGAATAACGGTAAGAATTTAGACAATTATTACAAAAATGGGGTGATCGTGATGTTTAATGATTACATTGATTGGTATCGGTCTCAGCCCGATTATTCCTCTGGCCTGAAGTTTAATTCTGCATTCGAGCAAAAGGTAGCAAGGTGGAAAAACGACTGGGCACAGGTATGGAACAGAAACACCCAGAATTTTGAGATACATGATGCAGATGACGCCGCTTCGATGAGCGAAAAACTGAAGAGCACCTTCTCCGGAAAGAGCGTCTATCCGAATTACGTAAACGATCTGAATGATTCGGTAACAAAGCTCGCGACCTCAGGAAAGTTGAAATCGGCTTCTAAAGTTGCACAGATCAACTACGAGCTCTATCCGCAATCGAGTACGACTAATGCGACCATGGGAATCCTAAATGTCTTAGACGGACAAGATGAAAATGCGCTCGCAGCATTCAAAAGATCGCTCAAGCTAAATCCACGAGGCAATGCAAATGCACGTAGTCTGAACGCAGTGGCTTATGACCTGAAGAGCATCAATAAGCCCAAAGCGGGTTTGCGGCTCCTTTTGATCGCGGTTAGGCTGCATCCTAAGGAAGCAAATCTATACGACAGTATCGGCGAATTCTATCTAAATATGAAACAGATCGAAAAGGGGGTTGAGTTTTACAAAAAGGCTTTAGCGGTCGATCCTAATTATCCGAATGCACAAGCGGCGAGAGACCTTATTTCCAAACAGGATAAATAGTGAGGCGATTTCATCACCTTGCAGAACGCGCTCCCGAAAATAAGAAACCGTATTAAATGGCAACCATATGGTTGTCTTTTTTCGTCTCTCTGAAATAATAATTGAGGTCAAGATTTTGAATACTGTCAGAAAATTGCGTTTTCCGGTGTTTTTAATATAAGAGAGCAGGTGTGCAGTTAAAATAAAATCGTTTATGTTGCTGGAAGAAGGATTTGACTTAGGAAAATACAAGATCGAAAAACCGCTTGGTTCCGGGGGGATGGGCGAAGTATATCGTGCCAATGACACGGAATTGGATCGCAAGGTTGCGATTAAATTTCTCTCATCCGAATTTGGCTCTGACGAGAAGCTTAGAACCCGGTTTATCCAAGAAGTTCGTTCGGTAAGCGCCTTGAATCACCCGCATATCTTAACAGTTTACGAATTTGGCGAACTGGAGCGGGAAGGCGAGCACTTACATTATTTTGTTTCCGAATTTGTTGAGGGCAAAACTCTGAGGTCATATCTCGAGCAGGAAAAGCTGATTCTCGGTGATATTTTGGATGTGGTTTTTCAGATAACGTCGGCGCTCGTATCGGCCCACGAAGCAAAAATTGTGCACCGCGATATCAAGCCCGAAAATATAATGCTTCGCAGCGACGGTTATGTGAAAATCCTGGATTTTGGCCTGGCGAAACCGATCGAAAATGATTCAGCAATTGACCTTGAAGCGAAAACGAAAGTCCTGACCAATCCCGGTACCGTGATGGGCACCGTAAACTATATGTCGCCCGAGCAGGCAAAGGGCGAAGCTGTAGATGCGCGAACGGATTTGTGGAGTCTGGGCGTACTATTTTACGAGGTTCTCACGGGAAAACTGCCTTTTGAAGGTGAGACCACCAGTCACACTATTGTTTCGATTCTTGAAAAGAGCCCGCGGCCTCTTATTGATTTCGTCCAACCCGTTCCTGAATCAATTCAGAACGTGATTGATGAACTCCTCGTAAAAGATCGCGATCGGCGCTGCCAATCCGCGAGAGACCTTCTTGAAAAACTGAAACGAATAAAACGCCAGATCGATGTCGAGGCCGAGCTCGACCGATCCGTTCAACCAAACATATTGCGAACCACCGATGACGCAATTCTGGATTCTCAAAGGCCTTCGATGACGGCGTCCGCCTTAAGAACCACGGCGGATGTTGACGCAAGTGACGACAGCGGTGTCTCGAGCGCCGAATTTCTTTTTAATAAGGTTAAGCGTAATAAAAGCGGCGCGATCGGAGCCGCGATTTTGAGTTTGATAATAATCGCGGGTATATCATTTGCTGCGTATAATTTAGCCGGGCGCGCTTCCGGCGAAGTCGGTGAGAATAAACAGCCGATAAAATTAACTAAGCTTACCAATAACGGCCAGTCTTTTTCGCCTTCTCTTTCTCCCGATGGAAAAAATGTCGCTTTTATTTATCAAAAGTCCGGAAAAGTCAGTCTGCGGCTAAGACAGGTCGGAACAAATTCCTTCATCGATCTTATTCCAGAGATAAAAGGCGTTTTTCTCAACACTACTTTTTCACCCGATGGCAACTACATATTTTATGTTGCCGGTGAGTCTGGAAAGGTCTTGAAATCTCTTTACAAGATCTCCGTTTTGGGGGGCGAACCGAAAAAGCTTTTTGATGATGTTGACAGCACCGTTAGCTTTTCGCCGGACGGAAGACAGTTAGTCTTTCTGAGAATCGAACCAAAAGTAAAGAAAAAGCGGCTGATCGTTGCGAATGCTGACGGAACCGGCCAGGAAACGATCATAGAAAGAGATTTTGAAAACACAATCAGGAGTCCTGAATGGTCACCCGATGGTAAAACGATCGCTTTCGTGTTTTATGGAAAAGATGAGAAAGGATATTTTGTACACGTTGACAGCTACGATGTGCAGACGAAGGAAGAAGGCAGGATCACCGTCGACCGTTGGAGAAATATCCTGGATTTGAAATGGCAGCAGGATAGCGGTTCGCTTTTGATCGCGGCGCGTGATTTTGCATCGGTACCCGCGAGCCCTCATCAAATTTGGAAAGTCCCGTTTCCAAAAGGAAAGGCGGTCAGAGTTACAAACGACCTGAACAATTATCAAGTTCTCACGATAGATAACGATTCGCAAACTTTGATTGCACAGATTTCGAATTTCAGTTTGAGTATTTGGATCGCCGCGGAAAAGAGCCTTAGCGAGTCGCGGCAAATAAGTTCGGAGAGCCTGACAAGCCACTCGATCGACTGGCTCGGCGACGGCAAAATACTTCACACAAGTAACGAAAGCGGAAACAACGACCTATGGACACTTAATTTGGATGGGGATAAAAAGGATCAGCTGACGAGCGATGAAGCATTCGAAAGCCATGCGTCGGCAACCCGCGACGGAAAATATATAGTCTACGAAACGAATCGAAATATCGGTTGGAGCATTTGGCGTATGAATGCAGACGGGAGCAACCAAAAAGAGCTGCTTGGGAATATCGGTCAATCGTCTCCCCAGGTTACTAACGATTCCAGTTCGATAGTTTATTCTAAAATGGGAAATTCCCTCTGGATTATGTCGATCGATGGAGGAGAACCGAAAAAGCTGATCGACGACCGCATACTTAGTCACAGAGTTTCACCGGACGGCAGTCAAGTTGCATATGCATCCCGTCCGGACGATATAGAGGCTCCGATGCAACTGAAATTTATCTCCGTTAAAGACGGAAAACCTATGGGCACTTTGGAGAACTTTTCGGGAGGCATCCGAACATTTGATTGGTCGCACGATGGAAAAGCGATCGACTTTATAAACGTAGAGGATGATACCCCGGGCCTTTGGCGCATTTCGATCGGCGGCGGCAAGCCAAAAAAGCTCGCGGATTTGGACGGCGATCGCATTTCTGGATTTGATTGGTCGGGCGATGGAAGCAAAATCGCATTCGCACGCGGAAAAGCAATTTCCGATCTCGTACGAATCGAAAACTTTTGATACCGGTGTCAAAACGATAATGAAAGGCTGTGCCTAAAATGTAAGCACAGCCTTTCTTTTATTAAAAAATACGGAAAATTCTCATCGCCTCTCCGAATCGATCTATCTGACTCAATTTCCGTCGGTTACAAATTAACGCGGTTTCTTCTCAGTCATCATCTTCTTCTCGACGCGGACTCTTTTTTTCATCCGCATCTTGCTTTTCATTGAATAGCTTTTGTGGATCGTTTCGATCCATCGATCTTGATTGATAAAGCC
>JABDJV010000139.1 GCA_013003295.1 Pyrinomonadaceae bacterium
TTTTGAAGCTGACCAGAAAGGACGCCTACCCTGAAGCTGACTTCTTTTTCTCTTTGTGGTCTTTTTCAACCTTTGGACGCAAAACCTTGCCGATCGATTTTGTAACCATCGAATTTGGTGCGAAGGTTCCGGCCTTTGAGATCAAGTAGTTGGTCCATCCCGAAACGACACTTGTCTTCCCTTTCTCAAGCGCCTCAAGAGCAGCATCGACCACTTCTTCAGCCGTTTGAATTCCCTTTCCTTTCACTCTCACCGGGTCTTTTATATCCGATGCGGCAAAGAAATTGGTGTCTGTCGTTCCCGGACACAGTGCTAAGAAGCTAACTCCATGGACCCGGTTTTCTTCAGCGAGCGCTTCCGTAAAAGATGTAACAAACGCTTTTGTCGCTCCATACGTTGCCATAAACGGAATCGGCTGAAAACTTGCGGTGGACGAAACATTTATGATCGTCCCCTCTCCCCGTTTGCGCATCTGCTCTAAATATCGGTGAGTCAATGCAACAAGTGCCATCACATTCAGGCTGACCATTTCGAGTTCCTTTTCAAGCGGAAGCTGTGCGAAATCGCCCATCGAACCAAAACCGGCGTTGTTGATCAGCCAGTCGACTTCGAGTCCGTGATGTTCGGTTTCCTTAAAAAGCCTTTTATCGGCGTTGTAATCGTTTAGATCGATGGCAATGTAGTGAGCAGTAATTTCGTGTTCGAGCATTAACTCATCGCATAGAGCAGAGAGTTTTTCCTCGTTTCGCGCCACCAGGACGAGATTGTGTTTTTCAGCGGCGAGCCGTCTCGCGAACGCCTCTCCGATACCGCTTGATGCTCCAGTAATAAGTGTTGCTTTCATAGGATAATTACTTATAGCAGAAGTTACATCCTATTCTGCGGCAAATGACCTAAAGCGTCAACTTTACGGGAGTCAGGGGAATTTCCTTCATCCGTCACTTAAACCGGTACTTATTGTCTCGTTTTTCATGTCTATAAGTAATAGCTGTGTTGGCAAAAATTAAAGGAGCACCCCGCTCGATGCTCCTTTTCACTGTTAATGGGAATTCTCTTTTCTATTCCGGAAACCCGATTTCCGCCTGTTCACCAAACGATAAATATATCGAAAGCGCGCCGGCAGCCAGGATCGTCAACGTACCAACAAGCCTGATCAATCCGGCTATCGAGTCGGTATAACTCAAAAGACCCAATTCGGTGAGCATAAAATTCCAATCGTGAAAGCTTCCTTCACTCAACGTAGCACCGCTGGTGAGTACCAGCCGTCCAACGATCGAATCGGCGGCGTAAACATATACGTTCAAAATGCTCTGTCCAACCCAAAACAACACGATCGCTGCCGAATAAGGTGCTTCGTTCCAAAGGAAGTAGCCCACAAATATTGCCGGTACGATCACCTGGAACAGTGAACCTCCGGCGACCATTATAAATTGCCCGAAAGGACTGAAAAGCAAATGCCCGGTTTCGTGAATCGGCAAATCGACCAGGTTTAGAAAATTTCCGATCCCGTCCATCATTGGGTTAGACGCCACCCATAGAAAATACAAGGTCGCGACGATCGCAAAAATGAGTTTGGGTTTATGCGGTTTCATGGAGTCTGACATAATATGGATTGAGTGTTTGAGTAAATAGGTGTAGGGAATAAATACGGCGGTGTTTAATTCTCAGAAATGCGCTTGAGAACCTCTATTTATAATACCACCACAGAAAACCCTAATTCCAGTTTTTTTTCTTCGTGATTGGTTTTGAAGATAGGTAGCAACGAGCAAATAGACAATAGGCTCTCCCGTATAGCCACGCCGTTTACGGCGTGGAGATCGGTGAATGGAGAGATCGAATCCAAAAATGCGTATGACCTGCGTGTGGCCTGAGGATTTCTTAAGAGTCCTTTTTGCCGCGAAGCGGCGCACAAGAAAGTAGCCAGACGTGAAACGTCTGGAATAATCAGGAATTTCATTGCCGCGCTGAAGGTGCGGTAGAGGCCCCATTTGTTGCGCGCTTTCAGGGCTTTTCATTATTTTATTCCTGCCCATAGCGTAAGCTATGGGTAGCGATGTGTTTGATCGAGCTATCGTAGATAGCGACAGCACCAAGAGGATGTCAATACCCCAACCAAGGGTCGCCGATATCTTTCACTGTTTAACGGACTCCGTTTGTTATTTCTTTAACCCCGAAACTTGCATTTTTGGCTCTATGCCCGCCGCCCCATTTACTTGGACAACGACGGCTTAACCAAAACGTTACACAAATTCATCGATGCAACACGTTAATAAATCCGAACTAACAAAACTAATAAAGAAAAAAGCCCTTGAAATCGGCTTTCATAAGGTCGGCATCGTAAAGGCCGAACCGCTCGCAGAAGAAGGAGAAAACCTCAAAACCTGGCTCCAAAGAGATCTTCACGGCGAAATGAATTGGCTTGAACGCGAGCCTGAAAAACGGAGCGACCCGCGAATACTTCTCCCGGGCGCAAAGTCCTTGGTCGTTCTGGCGATGAACTACTACACACCCGACGAACACGAAGACGATCCCTCAAAGGGTAAGATCTCGAGGTACGCATGGGGCGATGATTATCACGACGTCGTCAAGGAAAAACTTTGGGAATTGTTCAACTGGATCAAAAGCCGTGTGCCGGAGGTCGAAGGAAAGGTATGTGTTGATACCGCTCCGATTATGGACAAGGCTTGGGCGGTTCGCGCCGGCTTGGGATGGCTTGGCAAGCATACAAATGTGATCACCAAGGACTACGGTTCCTGGGTATTTCTCGGTGAGATCCTGCTTGATATCGAGCTTGAATATGAGACCGAAACCGTTGAAGACCATTGCGGCAGCTGCACTGAGTGTCTTGATGCCTGCCCGACAGATGCGATTGTCCAACCGTATTTAGTTGACTCAAACGCCTGTTTATCTTACGCTACCATTGAGTTACGTTCACCAGAGCTTCCACTCGGCATAGCAAAAAACATGGATGGATGGCTTTACGGGTGCGATATCTGCCAAGATGTCTGCCCCTGGAACCGTTTCCAAAAGCCTACCGATGAAGAACGATACAAACCGCGCCCTAATAATGTTACCCCAGATCTAAATGAGATTCTTTCGCTAACCCAAGAAGAATATGCTCGAAGATTTCGCCGAAGCGCCATAAAAAGAACCAAGATTACTGGTCTTAAGCGAAATGCAAAGACGCTGTTGGATTCAAACGAGCAATAACCGCTTTCGTATTTGGAGATAAGAAAAATGAGAAACGTTTATCAGAAGGCCCTGATCTTTGTAGGAATTTACGCAATTTGTCTGGTCGGATCTGTCTCGGGCAATTCGCAGCCTACTGAGAGATCCGTTGCTGCCTCAAAAATTATTGTTACGGTAATGGATGGCCGAATCAGAAGCGAACCCAGTTTAAGGGGAAAAATTCTAAAGGAAGCAAAAGTCGGTACGGTGCTTTCACTCGTCGAAGAAAATTCGAAATGGCACAAGGTTGAGCTTTCGCCTGCCAATGAGGCCGAGGGCACCGAAGCGGAAATGGGATGGATCGCAAAATCGATCTCTTCAAAATTTGATGAAGCCAAGCCCGATCCTGTTTTTAAACAGATTGCGAACAATTATTTAGGTCGAAAAAAGCTTTCGTTGAGAAATACGAACGGGCTGATGGAATTTTTGGAGTCGGCGGCGGATAATTCAAAGACCTTTGAAACCGGCGGAATGTTGCGCCTGCAGCGTCTTCACGCACTTCAAAAGGCTTTGCGAAACATTCCGGTTGGTAAAGGTGACAACCCTCCATATAAATCTTTCCTTGAGAAACATAAGGAGGAGGTGGTCTACAGCGAACCCGCAGGCGAATGGTATGTTCGCGCAAACAATTATTGGGAATTGCATGCAAGATACAAGAAGCATAAAGTTGGCCAGGATATAGCCTGGGAAGCGTCAAACGCATCTTTGCCCGGCGAGTGCGAAGGATATGTGGTTTGTCACATAAACAAGATTCGGGTCACGTCAGGCGAATATCTGAATTTCTATCCAAACGGTAAACACAGCAAGCAAGCGTTAACTGACATAATCAACCTTCTCCAGCCAATTGTGGCCGATATTCCCAGGAAAACGACCTACTATACTGCAAGCGACATCAGTGACCGCGCCGTGTTTAATAAGATCTTAGCGGAACTTCGGACAATAATCTCTAAAACGCCGTACATCGAAAAGCAGAAGGCTTTAGTGCAAATTAGTCAGATCGCTGAGGGGCATAGGTAAAAAGCAGTAAATAGTAAATAGTTATTGGTGAATAGGAGAGCGTTTAGTTGGTCTGCTATTTACCATTTTCTATTTACAATCTACACGCTTCGATTTCCCTTGCCCCTTGGCGCTATTTTCAGTTACTTTATAGGTAATGCTAAAAGATGCGCACGATAGAATTATTCGCGATTTGCGCGTTTCTCTGACGGACCGTTGTAATTTTCGCTGTTTTTATTGCCTTCCAAACGGCGAACCGCCGCTTGCACGAAAAGATACGATTCTGACCTTTGAGGAAATTGAAACCATTTGCGGGATCTTTGTTGATCTGGGCATCGAAAAGATCCGTCTCACCGGGGGTGAGCCGCTGATCAGAAAAGACGTCGAAAAACTGGTTGAAAAACTCTCGGCGCATAAACCAAAACTAAAGGACCTCGCACTGACGACAAACGGGCACACTCTTCCGGAACGCGCGAAAAAGCTGAAGAGACTTGGGCTCGACCGGGTTACTATCTCGCTGGATTCTCTAAAACCGGGAAATTTTAAAGACATCACAGGTGTCGACAAGCTAGACGACGTGTTAAAAGCAATTGATGCGGCAAAAGAAGCCGGGCTCGAACCCGTAAAAATAAACGCCGTTGTCGTTCGCGGCCGCAACGATGATGAGGTCGTGGATTTTGCTGAGTTTGCCCGTGAAAACGATGTTTCGGTGAGATTTATCGAGTTTATGCCGCTGGATTCCGGCCATGAGTGGAAACGGGAAATGGTCGTACCCGGCAGAGAGATCCGCGACAAGATAAATGAAGTTTTCCCGATCAGGTTAAAACGAAAGTCTCGCGGGGTGGAAACGGCCTGGAATTACGAATTTGAAGATTCCAGCACCGGCGAGATCGGAATAATCGCGCCGGTAACGGAAATGTTCTGCGGCGCCTGCTCCAGAATCCGTCTTACCGCCGACGGGCAGATCCGCACCTGTCTCTTTTCTAACAGCGAACACAATTTGCGCGATGTGATCCGAAGCGGAGCTTCACGGGAAGACATCGTAGATTTCATCAAGGCCGTTGTTCTCAAGAAAGAGGCCAGCCACCACATCAACGATTCCGAATTCGTCCAGCCCTCCCGGACAATGAGCTTTATCGGCGGATAGCAACCTTGGATTTTCCGGTTACGGACTTATATAAAGGAATCCGCCAGGGACGAATCTAATTCTGCGGCGGTAAAGCGAACTGGGGTAGAAATAATGACAACGGCAACTCTGATTTTTCCAAACCAATTGTTTGAGGATAACCCTGCGATCTCAGATGATGCTGAGGTCTTTCTTGTGGAGGAACACCTATTTTTCAACCAATACAAATTTCATAAGCAAAAACTGAAACTTCACCGGGCATCCATGAAGTTCTACGAACACTTCCTGACGGAAAAAAATACAAAAGTAAATTATATCGAAGCAAAAGATAGTAAATCAGATATTAGAAATTTGATTCCACATCTGATCTCCCGGGAATACAAGAAAATCAAATTTTGCGATGTTGCCGATAATTGGCTTGAAAAACGAATTAGAAGTCACGAAGAAGCAATAGAGATAGAAGCATTCGAGACGCCTCTTTTTATCAGTTCAAAGGAAGACGTAACCTCATATTTGGAAAGCCGGAAGAAATTCCGCCATAACGAGTTTTATATCCGGCAGCGCAAAGAACTCGGAATCTTGATCGAAAATGGTGAGGAACCCGTCGGTGGCAAATGGTCTTTTGACTCCGAGAACCGTGAGAGGTACCCGAAAGGCCAAGCTCCGCCAGGAATCGAGTTTCCTCAAGAAAACAGCTGGACGGAAGAAGCCGACCGCTACGTAGAAAATAATTTTAAGGACAATTACGGCTCGCTTGTTAGTGAATTCATTTATCCAGCCACTTTTCGAGAGAGCCGAAAATGGCTTGATCAATTTTTGGAACAGCGTTTTGCCCAATTTGGTGATTTTGAGGATGCGATCGTAGCGGATGAGAAAATTTTGAATCACAGCGTTTTAACGCCAATTCTAAATGTCGGCCTGATAACGCCAGACGAGGTCATCAAAACGACTCTAAAGTTTGCCGACAAAAATGACGTGCCGATAAATTCACTTGAGGGGTTTATCCGTCAAATTGTCGGTTGGCGTGAGTTTATACGGGGAATATACGAAGTTGCGGGTACAAAAGAAAGGACCACCAATTTCTGGAAATTCAAACATAAGATCCCGGAGTCGTTTTGGACTGCCGAAACCGGAATCGAGCCGATCGATACTACCATTAAAAAAGTGCTGGATACCGGCTACTGTCATCATATTGAACGGTTGATGATCCTGGGAAACTTTATGCTCTTGTGCGAGTTTGATCCGGATGAGGTGTACCGTTGGTTTATGGAGTTATTTGTTGATTCCTACGATTGGGTTATGGTTCCAAATGTCTACGGAATGAGTCAGTTTGCCGACGGCGGTTTGATGTCAACCAAACCTTATATCAGCGGAAGCAATTATATAAACAAGATGTCTGACCATTCAAAGGGCGATTGGCAGAAAACCTGGGACGGGCTTTTCTGGAGATTTATGGATCAACACCGGGATTTTTTCGAGAGCAATCCGCGACTTGGAATGCTTCTCGGAACTCTAAATAGGATGGATCCGGACAAGAGAGCAACGCACATGAAAAACGCCGAGAAATATCTTCAGCGAATCAGGAAAGGAGAAGCGATATGAAAGTGCTCGTGACGGGTGCCAGCGGCTATATTGGCGGGCGTTTGATTCCAGTCCTCCTTAAAAGCGGTGTTGAGGTTCGCGCATTCGCACGCGAGCCAAAGGAATTGCAAGGCAAGAGCTGGTATAGCGCCGTGGAAATCTGTAAGGGCGATCTAAACGATCTGGATTCTATCAAGCGAGCGGCCAAGGGCTGCGACGCTGCGTATTTCCTTGTTCACGCGATGTATTCCGGCGATGATTTCGCGGAAAAAGAAAAGCTGTATGCGGAAAATTTTGCCGCGGCGACCGAAACACTGATTCTTGTGATCTACCTTGGCGGACTGCTCCCGGAAGAAGAAACGACCAGTGAGCATCTCAGCAGCCGTGCCACTGTCGGAGAAATATTGCGCCAAAGCGATAACTGCACCGAGTTTCGCGCGGGTCCGATTATCGGATCCGGATCAGCTTCGTTTGAAATGGTCAGATATCTCACCGAACGCCTACCCATCATGACCGTGCCCCGTTGGGTAAAAAACGCGGTTCAGCCGATCGCGGTCAGAAATGTAATTGAATATTTAACTGCGGCGCTTGAGAAAAAGTCGCTTGGCGTCGTCGATATCGGTGCCAACATATTGCCGTTTCGCGGGATGATGGAAGTGTTTGCAGATCTTAGAGGCCTCAAACGCATCATCATACCCGTTCCGGTTTTGACGCCGCTGCTGTCCGGATTGTGGGTAGGCCTGGTGACTCCAATTCCAAATTCCCTCGCGTTGCCCTTGGTAAAAGGGATAATAACGCCGGTTTTGGCAGATACTAAAAAGGCAGAAGAAAATTTTCCCGAAATAGCTCCGATGAAGTATCGCGAGGCGGTCAACCTTGCGCTCGAAAATATCGAGAAACGAGCAGTTGAGACGCGTTGGCGCGTTTCGTCCAATGAGGGGGAAAGTTATAACCTAATTGATAAGGAAGGGCTGATCAGGGAAGTCCGGACCGTGCTGACTGACGCTTCGCCGGATGCAGTATTTCGAAGTTTCACGAGCATCGGAGGTGAAAACGGATGGTTCGCGTGGAATTGGGCGTGGCACCTGCGTGGGCTTCTTGATAGCCTGCTTGGCGGTCCCGGACTATCGAGAGGAAGACGTCATCCGACCGAAATATTCTTGGGCGAGGAGCTTGATTTTTGGCGCGTCGAAGATATCCAGCCAGGGAAATTGCTGCTGTTGAGGGCTGAAATGAAAGTCCCCGGAAAGGCCTGGCTGCAATTTGAGGCCCGCGAAAAGGATGGAAGGACCCAACTGATCCAGACTGCTTTGTTTGCACCAAAGGGGCTATTCGGATTCCTTTACTGGTATTCGTTTTATCCTGCACATTTTTTTATTTTCGAGCGGATGGCAAACACGATCGCCCGCCGCGCAGAAAAAATGACCTAAACCGCTATCCGTTTCTTCCAAGAAAAGAAATACTTTGGTAGGTTCCGAATCCAATTAACCCCATACAGCGAATTGATAGAGTACAGAGGTTGTTAAGTATCTGCTTTAAACAGAAGATTTCGGTTACTATTACGGAGATCTTCAATTTCAAAGTTATTTAGCGAGCCTGGCAGAATACAATTATCAAGGGGGATAGCATGTTAAAATTATCAGATTACTTAGTTCTTGGGGCTGCATTTTTATCATTCATTTTTTCAGTTTCTCTATGGTTTGGCGTTTTCGGCCCGGACCAAAAAGACGCGGGCTTATTTGTAGGATTATGGGTTCCTTCGATCATCGGCCTTGGAATCTACTTTAAGGCCGTGGCCACAGGGGGCGTCACCGATGGATAACATAATCTTTTTCGTTGGTGTAATCGTTATGATGATGGTCATCGCCGGTTGCTTCTTATCGATGATGGCGACGTTCACGGCGCCGGCCCGAAAAGAATAAAAAAATGCTGACTGCTGTTTGATCGAAAAATTGGTCAGCATAAGCATTCATTCAATAGAACAAAATAAATATGATTGTTGTAGTAGGAGCGGGAATCGCAGGACTTACGTGCGCCAAGTATCTTAGGGATCAAGGCTTCGACTCGACAATCCTTGAGGCTTCAGACCAGGTCGGCGGCCGGGTCAGGACCGATGTTGTCAGAGGTTTTAAACTCGATCGTGGTTTCCAGGTGCTGTTAACGTCGTACCCGGAAGCTCAAAAAGTATTGGATTATGAGGCCCTCGAGCTCGTAAATCTGCCGTCCGGAGCCCGGATCAGGGAGGGGAATGAGTTTATAGTGATGCCAAATCCGTTGAAGGATTTCTCTGCGGCACCAAAAGCCCTGATGGCGCCAGTTGGAAGCCTGCTCGATAAGTTCAAAGTTTTTCGGATGAATCTTGAATCGCAAAACCTGACCGGCCCGGCGGAGTTGGGTGAGGAAGAATCTGCCCTTTCGTTTCTAAAGAATTACGGCTATTCGGACAGGATGATCAAGCGGTTTTTTCTTCCGTTTTTTCGAGGAGTTTTTCTGGAAAACGCGCTTGATACCAAAGCCAGTCTTTTTAGATGGTTGTACGGTCAGTTTTCCAAGGGCGATGTCGCCATCCCGAAACAAGGGATGCAGGCGATCCCGGAGCAGATCGCAAACGCTCTATCACCAGGACAAATTCGGCTGAACTCGTCTGTCAGCAGAATCGAAGGCAAGTCCATTTTCCTGGATAGCGGTGAGCAAATCGAAGCCGAACTAATTGTTTTGGCAACTGACGCGAATAAGGCTGATCGTCTTCTCAAGGGTAATTCCGGCACCGAATTCAATGCAACGGTTTGCATGTATTTCGAAAGCGATTCGCCCCTTCCGATCAGCGGTCAGCCTTACCTGATGATAAATTCGAATCCGGGCGAATTGATCGATCATATATTTCAAGTCTCGGATGTGGTCCCGGGAAGTGCGCCGGAAGGTAAAACGCTGATTTCGGCCAATATCGTCGGCGACAAGGCCTGTTCGGAAAATGAGGTGCAATCGGAGTTGCGGGATTGGTTCGGAGATGGCCACGGCTTTCGACATTTGAAAACCTACCGTATTCCACAAGCCCTTCCCCGGTATTTTACCGACTCGGAGGTAAGCACAGACTTGAAAATTAACGACTTCACCTATCGCTGCGGTGATTACACCGCATATCCTTCCTTGAATGGAGCAATGAAATCAGGACGTGAAGTCGCTGAAATGGCCGTCAGGGAACTCAAATAATGAATTCCGCCGGCTCAAGGTTGTTCGGCGGATTCTCTGTGTGACCGGGTTCAAAGAAACGTTTCCGCAGCAGAATCCGAAACTCCACCCTCCAATGGAAAATAAAGGCGTCCGCAGTAAATCCAACAAAGTAGTTTGGCGAAGCCTACTTTTTTTACAAAAGTTAGATTAATGTTGGTCATCTGAACCCCCGGTTTCCTCCCGTCTAAAACCACTTTCTGCGCTTTGTAATTCGCTCAAAATCATAGATAATACTTGGTTTTGAGACGTCTCGTAGTTTAAACACAAATAGTAAACAGAGAAGATTTTGTTCGGGAACTCATAGTGGTTCTTGAAATCATTGTGTCGGCTAAAATGCGGGCTGTTTAAGCACAATAATTTTTTTATAAACATAGGTGGTTTTTTTTCAATGGAATCTACAATTCTTTATCTTATCCCGGCGTTGGGAATTTTCGGACTAGTTGTAATGGCAGTTCAATTTGCCTGGGTCAGCAAGCAAGAGGCCGGTGAAGAGAACATGGTCGAACTTGCCACACATATTGCCGAAGGCGCAATGGCGTTTTTGAAAGCAGAGTGGAAGGTGCTGACATAT
>JABDJV010000167.1 GCA_013003295.1 Pyrinomonadaceae bacterium
ATCGCCCTTGGCGCAAATGACGTGTTTTCCGTTACGAGCCCGAAGAGATTTCGTCGTGACATAACCGAGCTGCTGAATATCTTTCGGGAAAAATATCCCGAGGCGCAGATCTTTATGGCAAATGTACCGATGGTCAGGGACTTTATCGCACTTCCGAATCCTCTGCGGTTTCTATTATCGCGGCTGGCGAAATCTCATCATTTCAGCACTATCGAGCTCGTCAAAGAGATGCCGAATGTTTTCTATTTTGAGGACGTAGGAAGGGTTGACGACGATTTTTTTAGTGACGGAATTCACCCGTCGGCCAAGGGTTATGATCTTTGGTCGGAGGCAATGGTAGAATCCTATTTACGGCAAATTGAATAATGCGATCCCACAAGCTTCCCACACAC
Source organism: Pyrinomonadaceae bacterium (assembly GCA_013003295.1). Lineage (GTDB taxonomy): Bacteria > Acidobacteriota > Blastocatellia > Pyrinomonadales > Pyrinomonadaceae > Aridibacter. Next base: position 393 of record JABDJV010000167.1, read on the forward strand.
GCCTTACAGAACCTGTTCGAACGCCATAACGAATGGCTGATGATTCACCGATCGGGTGAGACGTTTTCGCTTCAAAACCACGAATTAGAATTAGAGATCAAACCGACAAAAACGCTGCTGAGCTTTTTGGAAAACAAGGGATATCAAACCTGGCGGGTAGCTGATCTCCAAATAGAGGACGAAGCTGTATCGCTTGATCTGACGCGAAATTTCACCACCGAAAAAACTACAATCAGGCTGATTCCACGCACGAAAGCCGAGGAATTGCGCGAGGCAGTCGAGATTGTAAGGCTCGAAAGGGCAAATGAAATTGCAGCGGTTCTGGTTTCAGAAGCCCAAGGATTAAAAGCCCAAAGAGTCGAGCTCAATAAGGAAAACGGCCGGTTTGCTCAGATCATTGCGAAAAACCGAAAAGGCGATCATGTTGCCGTTCTGAGCGACGTATCCGGTTCACTGACGCCGGAGATTCTCCTTTCGTCGGCAATCTTGTGGCTTACGAAGCTCCAAAGACGAAAGAAGGATCCGGCCAAAGAGATCTGGATAATTGCGGAAAAAAAGAAATCAAAAAAATTACGGAAACTTCACGCTTGTCTAAGTAAGACCTGGAAAAATAACATAAAGATAAAGGAGCTCTCGAAAACCAGCTCGAATAAAAAGGGCGACGGCGGCGCAAAGCTCACAGCAAGAAAAGGTCTCCGGATTTATGATCTGTGGCGATATAAACCTCCAAAGCTGCAAGCTAAGGCTGATGTCAGGTTGAGTGAAACCGCAAAAGAGATCATCAAATTGGCTGCTGACGAGACGGATCATATTTTCTCCCGCAACGGCGAAACTCTTCGCTATCTGGGTCTGCCGTTTTTCCGTGTCCGGGCTACACCTGATGACGAGCGGGCTTGGTTTGGTATCGAAAAGCCGCGGTACGTTTTGAATGAAGATTCAATTGAGGATCTCGGTGCCCTTATTGAGGATTTGAAGAAATACCGCCGTTTTGACTCTCCAAATAAACAGCATGCTTATTACCAAACGGCACCTGAGGCCTGGCTCGAGGCGATACTTCGAAGAGACATAACGCAGCTTGATACGAACCTGATCCTGTCGCCGATATTCAATCAGTTTCGAACTTCGAGGGACAAGATCGATCTTCTCGCCCTGCGCAAAGACGGACGGCTCGTAATAATCGAACTAAAAGTATCGGCTGACCGGGAAATGATATTTCAGGCGGTCGATTATTGGCGAAAAATAGAACTTCAGCGCCGGAAGGGAATACTAAATGATGCAAGGCTCTTTGGGGATCTGGATATCGCCGATAAGCCGGCGATAGTATATTTGGCCGCGCCGACTTCAGGTTTTCACCGGGATTTTACTTTTCTGGCAAAAACTATTTCAAGAAAGGTTGAGATCTTTAGGTTTGATCTTGCCGAAGATTGGCGCGAGAAATTAAAGGTAATTGGGAGGAACAGGATCGTTTGAAGGTAGCAAGCTGGGTCAAGGGTAATTCAGTAATTGGGAACTTTTGCCTAAGGAATGCCTTTTTTGTAAAAACGAAAATATCTCATCCGGTACGGACAAGACTCAGAAACGTTAAAAAAGATTCAATTCAATGCATAGTCTAAATTTGCTTAGACAGCTTTTTCTCCAAAATATCGATCGGTGTTAAAGCTAAACAAGCTAGAGGTGTTCTGTTTTTGAATAGAAGTCCCGGAATTGCCATGACCTCACAGCCCGAATCTGCACGGATGAAATCTATTAAGAATGAGATCGTCAAAAACGTAAGTACTCCCGTCGCTCCTTCCCCTTGACCAAAGATAGGACCGTTCCCTTGTCCCAAAATAAACACTGCCGCGACCGGCAAAATTGCCACCAATGCCCCTAACCAACGATTTATACTGGGCATCAATTTTATTACAAGAAAGTGCAGAATTATATAAAAGACGATCAAGCCTAAAGCAATGCCCAAACTTTTGAGATTATAGTTTAAGCCGGCTTTTAGATAGACGGGGATCGTAATTATCGCTAAACATATTCCAAACACCAATCTTAATGATCTTCCGCAGGATTTCGTTTTTTCCATTATTGATGCCTCTTTTTGCTCTTATCGAGAAACCATTTAACAACAGCTTTGTGTTCCCATCTGAATTGGTGGACACTTCGCCGTCCCGTAGCTACAAAAGACACAGCAATCGCCGTGCTCTGGCTTCAGAATCGCTTTACAGTTTGAGCAATCATAAAAAAACGAACAAGCATCTGTCGGCATCGTTTCTACTTCCTTGTGATTGCACTTCGGGCAAGTAATTTCCGACTCTAAAATTAAATTTTCCATAGGTTTATTATTTTGCGACATAACCAATTTCGTTAATCGCTTTTTTAATCTTTTCGAGCGTTATTTGTTCCGGGTTATAAACGACTTTCACGTTCTTTTCTTTGTAGCTAGCTTTAGCCGAAATTACGCCTTTTAGTTTTTTAAGTGTTGCGTCAATATGCGAAGCACAACCGTCGCAGGTCATCCCGTCAACTTCAATTATGACCGTTTTGCTTTGTTTTACATTTTCGGTTGCAACACTTGATTGATTTGAAATTTCAGGGGCTTTAGAGCCCAAAGCTGTCACTAGATAGGCCGTGTAGAAAGGAAACAACGCAAACGCAACTATGCCAATCGCTGCAATCCATAAAAACAGCTGGTTGATGCGACCTATTGGCTTAGTCGCACAGGATCCATCTTCTCCGCATTCTTCACGGCGAAAATAGGTTTGATAAAAAGCGAAACCCACAGCCAGAAACGCAACAACCAAAAGATACGGTCGAAGTGTTTCAGAAATTGTAGCGAACCCAAAAGCACCAACTCCAAGAACAATAGAAAGCACAGGCAAAATACAACACAAACTCGATATGATCGCCGCAAATAATGCACTTCCTACAAACCAATATCTACTAGCTTCTTTCATTACTTATTTCCTCTTTTAATTTCAAAGAATGCCGGACAATTTGCGTTTTGTCCGTTTTGTTCAAGTTCGTTATCACAAGCCGTTAGGTGATGTGATAAAGTTTTTTTGAAAGCCTTCATCTTTCTAATTTGCTCGTTCACTTCAGAGATTTTTTGCCCTAATAAATCTCTCACTTTTTGGCATTCCTCGGCACTTCCCGAACCTAGTAAATCTCTTATTTCATCGAGCGAAAAGCCAAGTTCTTGGGCCTGTTTGATAAATCGGATCTGCTCGACCGTATGTGATTTGAAAAGCCGAAAACCGCCGGACGTTCGAGAAACGCTGTGAATTAGCTTTCTCTTTTCGTAATAACGAACGGTGTCAACACTCACATCTGCACGCATTGAAACTTCGCCGATTTGTAAAGCAGGTTCGACCATAATCAAATTGTACACTCTGGAGTCAGCTCTAGAGTCAAGTAAAAAATTAATTTATCATTATGTGGGTAATATTTAATGAAATAAAATCTTTTTGGACAGCCAAACCACGTAAATGCACTTTCCCCCGGATCGTAAGGTTTTGGGAAGGTTTGTACGGCATTCTTTGAACACGGAGAAAGCTTTATATTTTGGTTATATTAGATAGTCCGAAAGGTTTCGAAGAACATGGATTTTATGATCGAACACCCTCTTAAGGTCTACAACATTGTTTTGATTGAGTTTCAGTGTTTCTGCAAGAATTCCCGGCAGCCAACAAGGCTGCTCGACCTCACCAGCACATATTTTCAGATGAGTTCTGTTTGGATTCGCGAGATTTCAAACGTGATCTAAAGCGGCTAGTCGTCTTTCACAAACTTATACCCAATACCCCTCACCGTTACCAGGATCTTTGGTTTTGAAGGGTCTGTCTCTAAATGTCTCCGAAGGCGGACGATAAAATTATCGATCGCGCGGGTGTCCGTTTCCTCATGGAGACCCCAGACTTCCTCCAGAATCTCTTTTCTTGAGACGGCCTTTCCTTTGTTCGAAACCAGATGGCGCAGGAGATTTGCTTCCATTAAAGTCAAACGAACCGTTTCCTTTTCGCCGATCAGTTCAAGATTGGCAAAATCTATTGTCTTTCCGTTTACTTCTATCTTCTGAGGCTGATCGGTTTTAGGGGCAGTTTCGTTCTGAAGCCATTCTTTTCGACGAATAAGCCCTTTTAGGCGGGCCAGAAAGATAGAAAGCTCAAAAGGTTTTGGAAGATAATCGTCGGTGCCGGCTTCAAAGCCCAGCAAAACATCTTCGGGCCGGCTGCGCGCTGTGAGCATTAATATCGGCGTGAATATCTTTTCCTCACGAAGTCGTTTTGCTACCTCAAAACCATTGATCTCGGGGAGCATCACATCGAGGACTATCGCATCAAAACTATTTTCTTCAGCAAGCAGCAAGTCGAGGGCGATCTTGCCGTCGGCAGCCAGATAGGTGTCAAAACCTTCCTCTTCAAGATTGAAGCGCAGACCTTCGGCAATGTGTTCTTCGTCTTCGACGATCAAAATCCTGGCCATTAGCCCATTTTAGCCATGGAGATCGCGAACGGAAAGTCGGGTTTTGCTATTTTGACGAGTCGATAATATTTTTTAGATTTTCCGTCCAATTTAAAACGACATTGACCTTTTTCGGAAGCGTCCCGTGTTCGTCGCGGACCATTAAAAACTTTTCACCATCAGGTGAAATGTCAAAGCTCGTAAGAAAACGACCTTCAAATAAGAGCTTGCTGCCGAGCACCTCGAATCCCTGCGAGGTTCCGATGTCAATCGAATAAAAGCGGCTGCCGAGCCGGTAAAACAACTCCTTTCCGTTTGGCGACCAGATCGGAAACATTCCGCCCTTTTTTGTTACCGGGATCTTTTTCTCAAATTCTTTCCACGGGTGGACATAGATCTGCGGGCGACCGGAGTCCATGGAAAAATACGCAACCCATTTACCGTCTGGGGAAAAGCGCGGGGTGTCTTCTCGAAATTTTGTTCCGACGAGTGTACGAACCGAGCCGTCTTCGAGGGATTTTAATTCGATTCCCGCCTCGCCCTGTTTGTTGGTTGCAGCCATTAATAAAACTTTTTCGTCCGGGTGGAGCGAGTATGGCAGCAACCGGTATTTGCCTGAATGGATCTGTTCCGGTGCGCCTGTTCCATCGGCACTTTTTCTGAAAATGGTATAGGTATTATCCTTTTCGGATTCAGAGGAGTAGATGATCGACCTTCCGTCCAACGACCAAACCGGTATCTCATTTTTTCCCTCATCGGTAATACGGATCTTTCCGCCTGTTTTTACGTCGTATACCCAAATATCCTCATCCAGCCTGACGGCAATACGCTTTCCATCCGGAGAAATTCTCGGCGAATTAAAATCACCTTTTTCTTCGATTGCGGGCGTCGCCCGGCCATTCTTGTCAACCCATACAACCTGGTTGTTTGTTCGTGAGATCGTTGGAAGATATACCAACGTGCCGTTCTCAGAGATCTCAATGTTTGGTGCCATTTCAAATAGATCCGGCGACACGAGCACCTCTTTCCCGGTAGTTTTGAGACTTCCGTGATCAAACGGGATGGCCATCAGCTGTTTTCCCCTTGCAAATACGATGTGGCCGGTCGGAATATACTTTCCAAACCAGGCCTTTCCCGCCTCTTCGATGTAGCTCCACTTCCTCTCGTCCATGGAGAGGAGTGCAAGTCTTGGCTGGTCGGCACTGGAAACAGTAAAGAGAACCGATTTTCCATCCGGTAATAACTGAGGCAGGTAATGATTATTCTCTCCTTTTTCACGATCAACTGTAGTCAGTTTTTCGGGCGTCCCGCCATCTGACGAAACGCGATGGAGACCCTCAGTTGAGCTGTAATATATGTTGTTGTCTGCTGCCCAATAACTGACCCTTATTGAAGGACACGAATCACATATAGTTACCGGATTTCCTCCTTCAAGCGGAACCTTCTTTATCTTGTCAGAAGTAGTCGAAAACCCAACCCATTTTCCGTCATAAGAAAAGAACGGAACCTTTTCTTCTTCGGTTCCCGGGATCGATTTCATCTCAAAATCGTCGAGCGACCGTAAAAAGAGCGTTTTCTGCGTGTTTCCAAAACTAGAAAAAAGAAGATGTTTTCCGTCCCGGGAAATTCGCGTATCAAGAACGCTCAGATCAGGCGGGTTTAACGCCACGATCGGAAATTTTGTGACGGGTCTTTCGTAATCGCCGCCGCTCATAAACCAGGCATAAAACCCAATGCCCGCCAGGAGACCGGCCAAACCAATTAACGAATAGATAAACAGCCCCGAGGAAGCACGCATTTTCAAGGGCTGAGCTGTGCTCGCTCTCGAAAGAGAGGCACCGGAATCGATGGCCGCATCTATTTCGCTCAGGATCACGCGGACCTCGCTCATAGATTGATATCGATAGCGCGGGTCTTTATTCAGGCATTTCATTATTACTCTGGTGAGTAAATAGGGAATATCGGGCTTGATGTCAGCTATTTCACGCGGGTTTTTGGTCATCAACTCCCTGATCACCGCGGCATAATTTTCTCCCTTAAATGGTTTTTCGCCGGTGATCGCCTCGTACATAACCACCCCCAAACTAAAGATATCGCTCCGGTGATCGGATTGTTTTCCTTCGGCCTGTTCGGGCGACATATATGCGGGAGTTCCGATAACTTGTCCCGTTTTGGTCAAATCCAGGGTCGTATCATTCTCATTGAATTTCGCTTTGTCGATCTGCGCCAAGCCAAAATCGAGTATTTTCGGCGTACCATTTGGCGTGATCATAATGTTGCGCGGTTTTATATCACGATGAACAATGCCTTTATCGTGAGCATGCTCGAGGGCGTCGGCGATCGAAATAAACCACTCAAGAAACGTTCGCTGGCTAAGGCCGTTTTCAGGGATCATATCGCTGAGCGGTTGGCCCTCAACGTGCTCCATGGTTATAAAAACCTTTTTGTCGTCGGTTTCTTCAACAGAGTAGACCGTGGCCACGTTTGGATGGTTTAGCGTAGCCGCTGCTTTTGCTTCGGTGCGAAACCGTTTCACATAATCTGATTTGTATGAAGACGAGCTTGGCAGGGTTTTCACAGCGATCGATCGATCAAGCTTTGGGTCCCTTGCAAGGTATACATTTCCCATTCCACCGGAACCTAAAATTGAGATGATCTCGTACTGTCCGAGGCTTTCCCCGGGAAGTGCTGATTTTGTTTCGTCATTTAGAAGGTGGCCGACATCCTCAGCGGCATTGCCGGCGATAAACGTTCCGGCGTCCTCGTCTGCCTCGAGCAGGGATTCCACCTCGCGGCGTAAAGATTTGTCACCATCGCAGGCTTTTTCGAGATAAGCCTTTCTCTTTTCGGGGTCCAGATCTAACACCGACTGGAATATATCGTTTATCTTTTGCCACTTTTCGGGGTTCATAGGGGTTTAGTCTTTCTTTAATTCCCGGTAAAGCCACGCTCTTGCAACGCTCCAATCACGCCGAACCGTTCGAGTCGATAAGTCGAGGGCTTCTCCGATCTCTTTTTCCTTCATCCCGCCAAAGTACCTCATTTCAACGATTTGGGCCTGACGCTCGCTGAGCTTAGCAAGATTTTCCAATGCCGAATCCAGTGCAAGAAGCTCAGATTCCTTCTCAATCGAAACCGGTAAGGCTTCGCTAAAAGTGACCTTTTGATTGTCTCCTCCACGCTTGCGGGCATTTCTCGCCCGTGCGGAATCGACCAGTATCCGCCTCATAAGCTGAGCTGAGATCGCGAAAAAATGTGAACGATTCTGCCAACGAACCCGATTTGAATCGATAAGGCGCATATAGGCTTCATTTACAAGCGCGGTCGTTTGCAGTGTGTGATCGGAGGGCTGGTTGCGCATATAGTTACTTGCCAGGCGCCTTAGCTCATCATAAACGAACGGCATTAGCCTATCTAAAGCTTTCTTGTCTCCGTCTCCCCAGGCGACAAGCAGTTGAGTTATCTCTTCTGGTGCTTTTTCTTCGCTCATTAAAAACCTTGAAGGCAAATAACACTCAAAACGCTAGATTTACAGGTGTAGGGGAGTTTACCACACTTGAGAAAACCGACTCAATAAAATTTTTCTCAAAAATGATGTCCGCTTTTTGATCGGGTTTCCGTCTTGAAGTGTGGGAGCGAAAAAATTTCAAAAAAGAAATTATATTCATACTGAAAAAGAAAATATACCGCTCTTTTGGCTGTCTCAAGCGAGACTTGAAAGAAAAATACATAAAGAAAAGGAGCAATCATGGCTAAAATAATCATGCAAGGTCCAAAAGGACATCAGTGGAGAGATATTAATGTTTGTAATTCGGTAGGAAAAGGCGGATTCAACGCCAGGGCCGATGTAATGGTGGTCCAGGCGCTTATGCACTATGCGTTGCCTCGTCTTCCCTATTTCCACAGCACGGCTTTCCCGATGCCAAACGGAAACGCGGACGAACAGTTTGTAAGGAACATTGTGAAATTTCAAAGATATTTGAGAAAAAACAATAGACGGGTTTCGGTAGACGGCCGAATCGATCCGGCAAAAGGAATGCAGGCGGGTCGCCGAAAGAATCTATATTGGACCATTCAGCAGCTAAATAGTTTGGCATCGGACAAGTGGATACTCCTGAATAATATGAATGTCGAAGATCAGGACGGATTTATCGATGAATTGCGACGCCTCTATCCGCAGGTCGACGCGATTCTGGCGGGAACTGCCGTTGGATCACTCAGTCTGGCACTGGCTTAGAGCACAAAACCCTGTAGCGATACCCCTCGCCGCAAGACGTTTGAATCCGTCTTGCGGCTTTTTTAATTGGGGTTTGGTTTTAGCGCCCCCTCTTCTGGTGCTTCGTTCGACGACCTTCATTTAGCTTTTGTATAGCCACGCGCTTAAGCGCGTGGTCAGTTGCGCTCGTTAGTTTTCAGCCTGCTTTAAGCGGGCTTACCTGAGACGGGCTTAAGCCTGAAATAGTAAGGACGCTGAAAGCGCCCTGCTCTTTATTGCTTGAATGACCACCCCGTAAACGGGGTGGCTAGACTGGGAGCACGCGTATGAATTCTAAACCCGTTTTTTCGTGCAAGATCAATTCAGGAATCGCGGGTCTGCCCACAAACATAAACTCTGAGCCTCTTGTTTAACCACGCGCTTTAGCGCGTGGTCAGTTGCAAACCCTAAACCAGCCCGCATCAAACGGGCTTACCTGAGACCGGCTAAAGCCAAGAATAGAAGGACGCTAAAGCGCCTTCCACACATATTTCTTGACTGACCACCCCGTGAACGGGGTGGCTAAACTAGGGAACAGGTCCTTCCGATAAATGCCTGTTGAATATGCAACCCCGGTTAATATGCAATCCCGGCCAGACACTTCAATGCTATTTTTCATACCAATCGCTCGATATATTCTTCGGCCGTGTCCGGTTTGTCGAGCCATTTCCGTCTTAATAAACAACGGCGAAAAAATAACCGCCTGAATTTATAAAATGAATAATTTTGGAGAATAAGAAAATGAATATTAACGAAGAAAAACTAAACAATTTACTTGGCAAATTTGTTGGAGATCTTGGCGCTACGATGTCGGCGGGAACCATTGTGATCGGTGAGAAACTTGGACTTTACAAAGCTATGCGCGATGCCGGACGGGCTGTAACGTCGGAAGATCTGGCAAGGATGACCAATACGAATGAGCGCTATATTCGGGAATGGTTAAATACACAGGCAGCGAGCGGCTACGTCGAATACGATGCCGAAAGCAAAAGCTATTTCATGACCGATGAGCAGGCATTTGTGATGACGGATGAATCAAGCGCCGCATATTTGCCGGGCGCATTTATATTGGCGACATCGGCACTGCAGGCTACGCCGAAGATCACCGAGCGGTTCAAATCCGGCGACGGTTTGGGCTGGCACGAACACGATCACGGGTTATTTTGCGGAACCGAACTCTTTTTTAGGCCAGGCTATGGCGCTCATCTTGTGAGCGACTGGATTCCTGCCCTGGACGGCGTTGAAGACAAACTAAAGGCAGGCGGCAAAGTTGCAGATATCGGCTGCGGCCACGGAGCATCGACGATCTTGATGGCGCAGGCTTTTCCAAACTCCATGTTTTTCGGGTTTGACTATCATGATAAATCGATAGAAACGGCGCGCGCCAAGGCTGAGGCAGCGGGTGTTTCGGATCGGGTTACGTTTGAGGTCGTAAATTCGAAAGAATATCCGGGCAGCGGTTATGACCTCGTGACGAATTTTGATTGTCTCCATGATATGGGCGATCCCGTCGGGGCAGCTGCTCATGTAAAAAGTTCTTTGGCTGAGGGCGGTACGTGGTTGATCGTCGAACCCTTTGCGGGTGATACACCGGAAAGCAATCACAACCCGGTTGGACGAATCTACTATTCAGCCTCGACCTTGATCTGCACACCGGCTTCACTTGCCCAGGAAGTTGGTTTGGCGCTCGGCGCTCAAGCGGGAGAACAGCGTCTTCGAGACGTTGTAACTGCGGGCGGATTTAGTTCGCTAAGGCGCGCAAGCGAAACACCGTTTAACATCATTTTGGAAGCGAAGCCGTAGGGATTTTGAAATGGGCAGGTTTGGGGCAGGTGATAATTCGTCTGCCCTCTTTTATTCTGAATTTTCCGATGGGAATCCGACATCGGAGTCGTCGCGAAAGACCGCGTCTTTTCAATTGCCTCCAGCTTTAGCTGGAGGTCCAAGTTAAAATTATAGGAGGCTTCAGCCAAACCCCTGCTAAATTATTGCGGTCCCGTTTGAGCGAGTTTGAGAAAAAGAAGATTTGATTCCTGTGCGTGATTTAAATGACCCTTTTTAAATTCAAACGGCGCTTGTCTTAGTAGCAACGAAAATCGAAAGCTCGATTTAAAAGGGCAGCAATATTGCCTCATGCGGTTTTCCAAAATACGCTGCCGACATGGAGATTGTGCTTACCAATCTCCATGTACCTCACTTCAGTCTTCACTTTGATTGTCACAAGCCATCCGGTTGCGGTGTTTATTATTTTTCAAGTCAATTCGGGAAAGATTTAGCAAGCTCTCGAGAATTCAGGCCCTGATGTAAATGATGCGTTTGGTAGCCACTTTGAAAGACGGGCATATTTCGGTTGCGAGAAATTGGGATAAAAAGCTAATCTCCTTCGTTCTAATTCGATGCACTAACTAAAATTCAAGTCCCGAAGGGACGCAATATATTAGCCCGGTGGTGCAGCGAAGCAAACCCCGGGGGCTATGAACCGAAATGACACGCCCCGGAGGGGCGATATGTTATGATTTCCAAAAAATAATCAGGAGAATGGCAATGCCCTCGACCCACACGAGCCTCAACATCCATGCCGTCTTTTCTACCAAAGACCGGCGTCCATTAATAAAAGCATCTATCAGAGATGATCTTTTCGGCTATATAGGCGGTATTACAAAACGAAAGGGTGCGGTCCCGATCGAGATCGGAGGAATCGAAGACCATGTCCACATCCTTCTCGGCGTCAAACCGACAATTCGCCTCGACCATATTTTGCGGGATATAAAGGCCGGCTCTTCGGGTTGGTTGAAACGTGAAAGACAAATTCCGTTTGCTTGGCAGACCGGGTACGGTGGTTTCTCGGTAAGTCCGTCCCGGGTAAACGGGGTCCGTGAATATATCAGAAATCAGGAATCACATCACAGACGGGTTAAATTTGAGGAGGAATATTTGTCGATTCTTGAGGCCGGCGGGGTTCCTTACGATCCAAAATATCTTTGGTAACGCCCCTGCCGGGGCTTGCCATGGTCGGGGGTCTGACCCCGGGGTTTGCTTTGCTGCACCGCCGGGCTAATCTATAGTGCGCCTTTTGGCGCTAAATTCTGCCCTGGGGGTTCGCTGGTAGGTGATGTTGCATCAACTATTATCAGGAGTTGTGGGATTCCATCGATAGAGATCAAGCGATACAGGTGATAGGCCGACCCCAGAAACCCGCATCTTTTTCGATTCTCCCAACACACTGGTTTGGAAAAACAGAAGACCTAACGCCCGTTCTGCTCTTTAAAAGCCTGGACCGCCTCGGCCGATCCGGCGTGCATGATCTCGGGCTTGTGATATTTCCAGTAGTGTTCAAATTCTTCTTCGTTCATTTCGGGTTTTTCCGCCCGCGTCTTTTCTTTTAAATAATTCTCAGCCCATTCGCGCATGTCCATATTTGTGTTCAACGCGGTTCTTGCTCCGTGCATCAAATTGTCTCGTTCCATTATTACTTCTCCTTGTGGTAATTTCTTTGTTGAGACATTTTCGCAAGTTTTGCGTAATAATAAAAATTTAAATTGCACATCGGGAGTTTCGTTTGTGAAGAAAAAGCTTTTATTTCCGCTCATATTATTACTTCTATTTACAACATTAAACTTTGCTCAGGCCAAAAAAGAACCCGGGATCCCTTTTGTAAATAAAACCCTCGCCAACGGCCTGGAGGTGATCGTTTTACCGGATTCTTCGGTTCCGCTTGTTACGGTCGAATTAGCTGTTCGCAACGGATCTTTTACCGAGCCGCCCGATCTAAACGGCTTATCGCATCTTTATGAGCATATGTTTTTTAAGCCAAACGGGGCGATCCTGCTTTCACAATGCGAGGGTGCGCTCAGGGCCGGCGGTCTAAACGCTTTTGGGCAGAGATTATGCGCCGAGCCGTTGCGTCTCAGAACTCAAATTGGAAACCTTTCGTATCTTCAGGACATCGATCAGCTGAGTATCAGCAACGCCACCACCCGCGAGGAGGTTGTCAATTATTTTATTACCACCACGAGCCCTTATCTATCCACGGCAATGCGCTCGATGAATGATTCGATTCGTTTTCCGACTTTTGACGAGCGGGAACTTGAAAACGAAATAAAGGTTGTGATCGGCGAAGTTGACCGGAATGAGTCAAACCCGTTTCGCTACCTGAGCAAAACATCAAACGACAAACTCTTCTTCAAATATCCGACCCGAAAAAATCCGCTCGGTACACGTGAAACGATCACTTCTGCAACCCGCGAAAAAATGCTGCTGATCAAATCGCGTTATTACGTGCCGAATAATTCGGCGTTGGTAGTAACAGTCGATGTTGAGCCAGAAGTAGTATTCAGGATGGCCAATTAAATTTTTGGAACCTGGGAAAAACGCGCCGTTAATCCATTTAAGGAG
>JABDJV010000193.1 GCA_013003295.1 Pyrinomonadaceae bacterium
CGAGAACACATTTGTAATGGTTAAATTTGAACTATACGAAAACTTGCGGATGGCCCTCGACACGTTGAGGAAGAACAAGCTGCGATCGTTTCTCACGATTCTCGGTGTTGCTATCGGCACGATCACCGTCATCGTTATCGCCGCGTTTGTTTCGGGCATTGACGCACGCGTTTCAAAAGAGATCGAATCCTTTGGCACCAACTCTATCTATGCTTTTAAGTTTGATCCCGGCTTTAATTTTAACCCCTCGATGGAAGAGCGTACGCGTAAGCCTCTGACCGAAAAAGACGCCGATGCCATCCGGGAAGAGTGTTCAAATTGTCTCCTGGTTTCTCCCTTTATGTCTCCCGTCGATTTTACTGCGGGTCCCTTTGCCGAAAGGGTTATGATCCGCAATAGGGATGTAGAGATGTCGAACGCGACCGTCACCGGATCTTCGTCCGATTATTTTCAAATGGGAGTATCAACTCTCGCCGAGGGCCGCTATTTTACGCGCGATGAAGAAGCAACCCGGGCCAAGGTCGCCGTGATCGGAATCGATGTCGCCAACACACTCTTCCCCAATTCAAAGGCGCTCGAACAAAAGATCCAGATTCAGGGACGGCACTACCGCGTTATCGGTGTTCTCGCCGAAAGGGAAATCTTTATTGTCAGCGCAGACGATCCCAACAATGAAAACAAGTCGGTCTATATTCCCTTTAAGACAATAAAACAGCAGTATCCGGCGAACGAAGACTGCTTTATCATGGCCACGGCAAAACCCGGAAAGAACGATGAAGCGCTCGAGGAGATCAGGTCGATACTCCGGCGCCAAAGAAACGTCCCGTTTGATAAACCCGACAATTTTGGAGTGCAAACATCTGATCAGATACTCAACCAATTCGCTGCGATCACCGGCGGGATCTTCCTGTTGATGGTGGCGATCTCCAGCGTCGGCCTGCTTATCGGCGGGATCGGCGTTATGAATATTATGCTCGTTTCCGTCACAGAAAGGACCAAAGAGATCGGTATCCGCAAAGCGATTGGTGCGCGCCGCCGCGATATTATCACCCAGTTTTTGATCGAAGCGGCGACTTTGACCGGATTCGGCGGAATCCTGGGCATCATCGTCGGAGTTGTTTTGTCTCTCTTGATCCAGACGATCATGCCAACTTATATCCCGCTCTGGGCACCGATTGCAGGATTCGTCGTCTCGGTCGGACTCGGCGTTGTCTTTGGCCTGTGGCCCGCCTGGAAAGCTGCGAAACTCGATCCCATCGAAGCGCTCAGATACGAGTGATTCATTTAACATTGACCATTTATCATTGACCAACAACTGGAGCGCGGGCATCCCTGCCTGCAATGAGCGCATAGCGCGAATAGACGGCGATCATCTTTCCAACCTGGGCAAAGATCTCAGCGCCTCAGTACCCAACAAAACGGCTCACTTACTCACCGCTCACTGTTAAATGATATATGTTCAATGTCAAATGATTCCGCCCCATTTGGTATAAAACCGGTCAAAATGACCGAAAGCCCGGTCACTTGTGATCTTCCGTAAACCATAGTTAACACAGTCTTTAACGTGTATATTCGCTCTCTGGCACACGGCTTGCCATTCCATATAAGTGGGGGTGACGTTATGAACAGTGATTTTATCAGATCAATAGCAGAGCGATTCGCACTTCTGGACCGATTCAATGAGATTTCAACCGATTCCGAATCGCTTTCAGAACTGGTCCCGGTCGACTACGATTTCGACATCGAAAACAAAACCAACTTTGACACTTACCTATCCCTTCGGTTTTTCTGTAACGACTGGAAGCCATTTCAGTTCGAAGTGTTTTAAGAATATCCAATACTCGATTTGACCGAGGGGCGGCCTGATGCCTCTTTGCCGACAGCGCGCACTAGAGCTGCATCTCAGACAGCAGTCTCGCGAACGTTTGACTCATTTCGTTTTTTAGTCATAATTATCTTATAACGAGGTAATTATATGAAATTCAGAAATTCAGCGTTTTTGCTGCTCGCAGTCTTATCATTTGGCCTTTTTGCACAAGCACAAGCACAACCGGCCGATCCTGCCGAAAAACGCGCAAAAGAGTTTATTGCGCAGATCAATAATTCAAACAGATCACAATTCACCGAATACGTTAAAGCCAATTTTGGCGGGGATTTCCTGGAGCTGCCGATGTCGGCGCACCTCGATTTCTTTTCAAACGTAAAGGACAGTTCGCGCGGTTTTGACATTGAAGGTGTTGCTCAGAGAGAAAAGAACCGGGTGACGCTCAAGGTTAGAAGCCGGCTCTCCGGCGAGCTAAACGGGTTATCGGTGAGAGTAGATCCAAAGCCTCCGCATAAGATTCTCGGACTCGGAACGCGGCCCGTGCCTGCTGATCAGAGCGCGAATACCGGCAAACTCTCTGAAAAAGAGATCGCCTCAGATCTTGACAGCTATGTGAAAAAACTAAGCGCGGCGGATGTTTTCTCCGGCAGCGTTCTGCTGGCGAAAGGCGATAAAGTAATTTACAAAGGTGCTTTTGGAACAGCAAACAAAGACTTTGGCACCGGAAACCGCGTCGACACAAAATTCAATTTGGGCTCGATGAATAAGATGTTTACCTCGATTTCGATCGCGAAGTTGGTCGAGATGGGCAAACTTTCCATCGAAGACCCGCTTTCGAAATTTGTACCGGACTTTCCTAACCCCGAAGCAGCAAAAAAGATACGGATCAAACACCTCCTGAGTCACACGGCCGGACTCGGAGGATACTTTTCGCGAAAGTGGCGGATGAGATCCCGCGGAAGCATCCGCACCGTTGACGATATGATGGCCGTTGTCAAAGAAGACGAGAAAGATGTTCGTTTCAAGCCGGGGACCGACTGGCGCTACAGCAATACGGGAATCCTCGTACTGGGTAAAATTATAGAGGTTGCATCGGGAAAATCCTATTTCGATTTTGTTGATGAAAACATTCTTGCACCTGCCGGAATGAAAAACACAGGCTGCTATTCGCTTGATGAAGTTAACAAGAATCTGGCGGTGGGATATAACAAGGTGTTTGGCGATGAGGGATATACCTTTTCCAACAACGTCTTCCTGCACGTGATGCGCGGCGGCCCGCATGGCGGATGCTATTCGACCGCGGAAGATTTGCACCGATTCGCAACCGCCCTCATGTCAGGAAAGATCGTCGACAAGAAACTCGTAACCCAATTTACAACCGCAAAGCCCGAGATCTCTTCACCGAGATACGGCTTTTGTTTCAGCGTTGCGGAGAATGGAAATCGTTTCGGCCATGGCGGAGGTTTTACAGGGATCAGCTCAAATCTGGACATGTTCCGGGATTCAGGCTGGATCGCTATCGTCCTTTCAAACTACAGCCGCGCGAGCGGGCCAGTCCGCTCGAAAATGCGAAGTTTGATCAGTCAACATTGATCAACGGCCGGAGCGCAGGCATCCCTGCCTGCTGAGCGCCACAGCGCGAACAACGCCGATCAACTTCCCAACCCTAGGAAAAATCCCTACACGTCGGAACCCAACAAAACAGGTCACTGCTCCAACCGGAGCGCAGGCATCCCTGCCTGCTGAGCGCCACAGCGCGAACAAACCGCGATCATCTTCCCAACCTTCGCAAAAAACCAAAGGTCAATGTTAAATGATCAATGAAACCCCTTTTTTCGCTTTCCGATACAACCACACAAACGGTAACGCAACAAACTGGATCCCGAGAACAGGCATGCTTTTCAGATCAGATCCAAAACTCTTCTGCTGAGGGTCGTTTACGATGAGCGTGCCGCGGCGCATCATAAATAGATTAAAAAGAGCGGAAAGAATCGAAAATGCGATCGAAATGAGTATCGACTTGTTTCGGTTTTGATCGCCGCTGATCGTATGAATCGTATATTCGACGATGTGGCCGTAGGCCGGCAGCATTCCCATAACGCAAATGGTCGCCAGCCACTTCGGTTTCGCTTTTCGAAAAGATTGTGCGATCGAGGCGCTCACACCCGAATTCAGCGCCCGAAAGACAAACTCAACCGACATCGCGCTAATAGCGGCTCGCAGGCCCAAACTAATATGTGTAAAGAAGTAGATCGAGCCGCGCATAATGCCGCTTAGAGTTGCGGCCTTCCAATTCCAGCGCTCGGTTACGATCTTCGAGGGGTGTGTAATCAGAAACTTGAACACCTCACCCACGGTTGGATCTTTTGGTAATTCCGAAAAGCTCATAAGTTAGTAGTTTAGTATTCGCTGTGTGCGATTACCACAGATGGACACAGATAAGAATGTGGATGGGAAAGGATAGGGATAATAGCTAATAGGTTCTGATTGGCTCATCTTGTATTTATCTGTTTTCATCCGCGGTCAATTCCTAAACCGCGTTTTTTGCAGCCTCTTCTTTGCGTCACTCTGCGACTCTTCCTTTGCGCCCTCTGCGGTTAAACTCCTGGTTACAAGGGAGTTATTATCACAGATGAACACCGGTTAATATTTCTCATCCTCTCCATCTTGCTTTTATCTGTGTTCATCCGTGGTTACTCTTCCCCACCTTGTCGGCCGCAGCGTCATTACCACCTAAGAGCGCCCTAAAACGCCCCTCCAGTTTATCCGTAAAACTTGCCGCAGTATCTTCCGATTCGTAATAGATAGGTTCACCAAAAACCACCGTCACCGTACCCGGCTTCACAAAATACTGCTTGCCCTGGCCCCTCGCCTTGACCTTTGTTTTTAACTCATAAAGGTCTCTGAAGACAACCGGAACAACCGGGATCTGCAGCCCGTCTGCCAAAACACCGATACCCTGCCTTAGATTCTGCAGCTTTCCGTCTTCCGCCAGTTCGCCTTCGGGAAAGATCAGTATGTTGTATCCCGAGTCGACCGCTTCACCCGCATAATCAAAACTCTTGCGAAAACCGCTTCTTTTCGGTAGCGGAAATGCGTTCATCAGCCCCGTCGAGGCCCAATACTGAAAAACTAAACGGAATTTTGTAAATAGCGGCAGATCCGCAGCGGGATAACGATATCTTTTAAGTCTTTCTCCTCCCATCGCGATCGCCAGGCGCGTACGAAAACGATGCGGCATGACGGACATGATCAGCCCGGAATCGGCGAGTGTAACATGATTGGCCGCAAATAACACCGGACCTCTGAGCGGCCTTAAATTCTCCCGCCCCCTCGATTTTACCCAGCACATAACCCTCGTGCACGGATATAGCACCAGGTAATAAAAGACGATTCTAATCCAGCTCATCGGAAACGCCAGCGCCCAATAGGGCCGGGAAAACGAGGGAGGCGGCTTGTTTTGCTCACGCCCGATGTTTGCAACGCCCTGAACGGTTTCCACCTGAATCATCTCTTCGATCTCGGCGACCGTCGTGTTTTCCGAGATCGCGCTCTCGTCCAGATCGATCTGGTACCGGTCTTCGATCGCGCCGAGGAGTTCGGTGCGTGAAAGCGAATCGAGAGCCAGATCCTTACCCAGACTCGCCTCCTGTGCCACCGCTCCGTTTGTCTCGTGCCTGATCCGGTCAATAATTCCTGAC
>JABDJV010000209.1 GCA_013003295.1 Pyrinomonadaceae bacterium
GATCTGACCATACGGAAATTCGTCGCCTTCCTTTAAAAGATTCTTCTGTTGAATTTCCGATGCCGAAACGCCTAACTCTTCCGCAGCTTGAGCGATCGCCGATTCGATCACAAACATCCCTTGCGGCCCGCCAAATCCCCGAAATGCCGTGTTTGGGGGCAGATTCGTACGGCACGAAAACGCCTCAACCGAAACGTTTGGAATAAAGTAGGAATTTGTGGAGTGGAAAAGCGTTCTTTCTAAAACCGGCAGCGAAAGGTCAGCGGCTGCGCCAGCATTTTGAAAGAACTTCGCCTCATAGGCGATTATTCTCAGGTCTTTATCGAGGCCGATCCTGTAGTCGGCCGAATACGGATGACGCTTACCGGTCATACGCATATCTTCCATACGGTGGAGAGCGTATTTCACAGGGCGTCCGGTTAGCTGCGTTCCGACGGCACAAATGGCCGCCCAGGCGTTTGCCTGGTCCTCTTTGCCGCCAAAGCCTCCGCCCAAACGGGTTACGTCCACTTCGATCTTGTGCATCGCCAGCGCCGTGACTTTTGAGACCGCACGCTGAACCGCAGTCGGGCCTTGAGTGGAGGAGTAAACCCGGATCCCGCCATTTTCCGTCGGGCTGGTATAGGCACCCTGCGTTTCGATATATATATGCTCTTGCCCGTTAGTGTCGGCACGCCCTTCAAACACGTATTTGCAATCAGCAAAAGCCCGCTTCGTTTCACCCAATTTGAATCGTTTTGGTTCTCCGATCAGTTCGCCTTTCGAATGCGCAATGCGCGGATCGGTTATAACCTCAAGCGGCTGGATCTCGACCCCGACCTTCTTTGCGGCTTTGCGGGAAATCTCTTCCGATTCCCCAAGGACAATAGCGATCGGCATCCCCGCAAAATGCACTTTGTCTTCAGCTAAAAGGGGTTCATCGGGAATTATCCCTCCGATCTGATTTTCGCCTACCAAATCCCTGGCCAGGATAATTCTGTAAACGCCTTCGCATTTTTCGGCTTCTTTGGTATCAACACTTTTCAAGACCCCGTGCGCAACAGGCGAATCAAAAACACACGCAAAAAGTGTGTCTTGAAGCTCGGCAATGTCATCGAGATAAACCGATTCGCCGCGAACATGAGATTTTGAATCTACGTTTTTCATTTTTGCTAAATACCAAACAGCTCAGCAAAATGTGCCTTAAACAATTGCCGCAGAAGCAGACGCTTATATTTTTTCGAACCGCGCACGTCCGAGATCGGACTGATCTCATCTTGCATAATTGCGCTTGCATTCGATATCGTTTCTTCCGATATTTCTTTGCCTTTCAGATACGCCGAGGTTTCTCTTAAATAAAGCGGAATCGGCGCTACCCCTCCCGCGGCAACATGCGCTTCAAAAATTGTGTCAGTAGCCCGACCGTGAGGAACGGCTTCTTCACTACCATCTTGAAAGCTGCCAATACGAAGGGAGATCGCCGTATTCACCGTGGCAATGTCTAAATAAGTTCGTTTGCACACTTTTTCAAAATTGAAATGAAAACCACTGATCGGCTTTTTAAATCGAATCGTATTGATCGTTTCATCCTTTGATTTTGCGAGGTCTTTGTAGCCCAGATATAGATCTTTGAGCGAAAGAAACCGGTCGCTACCGCTCACGGTACTGACAAGAATGTCGGCATCCAGGGCGAGAAACCAGACCGTCATATCGCCGATCGGCGAGGCGTTGACAAAATTTCCGGCAAGCGTCGCCATATTTCGAATCGGCGTTGACGATACCAGTTTCAGATGCTTATACAGATCGGGGAAAACCTCTTGTATTAAAGGTGATTCAAGCAGATCGGTTACGGTAACCGACGCGCCGATCTCAATATATTCTCCCTCCTCTACGATCTGACGAAGTTCATCGTCGTAAAAAACATGATTGGCCTCTTCCCCGGCCATTTCATCATGTCTTTGCACATAGAGATCAGTACCGCCTCCAACGATGGGGAGTTTCGAGTTCGGAGTTTTGCGTTCGGAGTCTTTGTTTGCCAGCCTTTCGAGACGATTCTCGATATCTGAAAAGTATTCTGGGACAATATGTCTTTCAATAGCGCGCTCCAAAACGCCCCCCAGTCTTTCACCGCTAACTGCTAACGGCTCCCTGCTTTCTGCAAACCGCTCACACGCTCTCTCGATAGATTTGTAACCCGTGCATCGGCAAATATTGCCGTCGACTGCCGAAACCGCCATCTCATTTGTCTTCTGGGTTTTATCGATACAAAAACCCGTCATCGACATCACAAAACCGACAGTGCAAAACCCGCATTGCGTGCCCGATTCATCGACCAGAGCTTTTTGGACCGGTGTCAGGCCGCCGTCCTGTGGGTTGATCCCCTCAACCGTTACAACGTGCTTTCCATTTGCGTTTGCCAGAGGTGTGAGACACGAGGTCATTGAACGATATTCAACGCCGTCGCCTTTTAATTCGCCGATCAAGATTGTGCACGCGCCGCAGTCTCCTTCGCGGCAACCGATCTTCGTTCCTTTTAAGTTTTTCTGATATCGGACAAAATCAAGCAGCGTCATCCCAACCGGTAAATCGGTTTCGATGGTCTGATTGTTTAGGATAAATTTCAACATCCGATAGATCCATTTCCGGGATCAGTTGCCACTTATCAATTGCCACGAGTTTTAACTCGTGGACTAAATAAGAAAGCAATGGGCTTTAGCCAAATCAAAAAAACTAAGGCTGATAAAACTTTAGTTAGAACTGGCCTGCCAGACAAATTGATTAGTTTGGCTAAAGCCAGGAAAATGCCTGCAAATTAGCCAACTAGCTAAAGCTAGTGGCAATTTATAGAAAGAGCAGCCCAAATAGCTCTAAAACTTTCTTATCAAAACTGACGCCCAAGTTAGTGATTTTCATTCGCCCCAAGGCGCTTTAACGTCCTTGATCGAGGCTTTACCGTCATACTAAATGCTAAAGCGGTAATGAAAGGACGTTAAAACGCCCTTGGCCGTTCATTTCAAAAATTCCACGCCATAAATGGCGTGGCTAATCGCTTCGCGTGAAGCCCAATAAATTGGGCTCTCAATCGTTTAACACGTAGGCTGAACACTACACCTA
>JABDJV010000212.1 GCA_013003295.1 Pyrinomonadaceae bacterium
GATCCAACTTGCCAACGAAATCAAATTCCCCGTTTCAAAATGTCTTGAATTCATTCTATTTTTTAATACCTCGCAATAATAATCTGGTTAAATTCCGCGCGCTCTTTTCAATATCCTCCCGTTTGCCAAGCTCTTTGGTCGATAAGTTAAAGGGAAGTAACGAATTTGTCGCCAGCAGAAACGAATTTGCCAATTGGAGTGCGTTTCCCGATCGAAAATCCCCGCTTTTCTGCCCGCTTTTGATCACAGATGCTATTATTTTCGCCTCAGCATCGTGATATTTCTTTCGTCGGCTCAATAGATTTTCCCGAAGCGAGGAGAGCAGATCGTTGAGGCTCTGGGTGTAATGCTGGACGCTTTCAAAGCGAAATGTGACCCTTGTAACGATCATTTTTTCGATCCTTTTCTCGGTCGATATATTTTGTTCTGCTATCGCACTCAATTTGTCGCAAAGACGTTCGATTATCCGGTCAACATGCGAAAGGGCTATTTCTTCCTTGCTCGAAAAATGTAAATAGACACTTCCTTTTCCAATTCCGACCTCATTTGCAATATCGTCGATCGTCATCTTCTTATAGCCGTAACGGGCGAGAAGCATGTCTGTGGCGTCAAGAATCGCATCTCGAACTTCTTTTGTTTGGACTGCCGTTCGCATATTATGACTATTGACCGAAAGCCATTTTTAGTCAAGTCTGGAGGTATGAGTTTGGGAAACTTTGAAGGCTCTAGCCGTTGACGTCAACTTCTTTACGTTTTTTCAGTCGAAGCAAACCGACAAGATAAAAGAGTATTCCGTGAGACACATAGGTTCCGGCGACGATCAGGAGAATGTAGTGGGAATACAGCCAAACGAGCATCCCAAGTGTTCCTAAAACCAACACCAGGTAGAGATTGCGTTTGCCCATACCTACGTTTTTGAAACTTGTATGCCGAACAGTGCTAACCATGAGTCCGCCTAGAATCGGCAGCAGTATCATGATCAATGTCGCGTAAAATTTGCCGACGCTTTCGCCGTAATAAATCAATGGTTCGGGAGAAAAATGCACAAGCGCGGCGATAAACCCGGCCGCTGGCGGGATCGGTAATCCGACAAAATTCTTTTTATCGATCTTCGGCGTACCCTCGCGCAATACACGCGGGCGAACCGCCTGGATATTAAATCGGGCAAGCCGCAAAACGCCGCACATTAAATATGTAAACAAGACGAAGAGTCCGAGATTGTGAACAGAGGAGCCTTCCGGGAAAACCGCACCGATGCCCCAGCCGTATGCCAAAACCACTGGCGCAATGCCGAATGTCAGGACATCCGCAAGCGAATCGAGTTGAACTCCCAATTCGGTTGAGGTCTTGGTCATTCTTGCCAATCTGCCGTCAAGTGTGTCAAAAAGTATGGCCAACCCGATAGCTTTTGCGGCGTAGTCAAAATATATCGCCGCCTGATCTGGACTAACTGCGATTACCTGAAACCCGCGAAGTGAAGATAGCACCGCAAGGAAACCCATCGCAATATTTGCCGCTGTAAAAGCGGTCGGAATCAGATAAAGGCCTTTCTTTAAGCCCCTGTGCTGTGGTTGTTTCTCTTCGTTCTCCATCTTCAAAGCCAATCTATCTTTTCCTGGCTATTCTATTAACTTCGCAATTATCGTCTCTCCGCCTTTTACCCGATCACCGACCGAGACCATGATTTCCACGCTCAACGGCATTAAAAGGTCGGTACGTGACCCAAATTTTATGAGTCCAAATTTTTCACCTCTTTCGAGTGTATCACCGATTTTGCTCCAACAAACAATCCTTCGCGCGACGATACCCACTATCTGGGTGCAAACAACGGTCATTTCTTCACCCTCGATCGTTAACGAATTTCGTTCGTTGGTCTTGCTCGCCTCATTGCTTGTAGCGGGAGCTTTTTTCCCCTTAAAAAGTTTTACATTTGTGACTTTCCCGGCGATCGGTGCCCGGTTTATATGAACATCCAGCGGCGATAAAAATACGCTTACAAATTTACCGTCTTCGCGGCTCTCAACTCGAGTGACCTTTCCATCCGCTGCCGAAACCACTAAACCGGGATCAGTCGGAATGGTCCGCTTTGGATCGCGAAAGAAAAACGCCATAAAGGCAGCTAATAGCAGAAAGGCGATGACGCCCGGCCAAATTGAAAAGAAAGCAAATATCAGCGCGAACAAGATCGGTACTAGAACAAATGGAATTCCATCTTTAACCATAAAACAAAAGCGTTAGAGGTTAGGCGCAGAACGTTTTCGCGAACTCAAGCGCCTAACCTCTTAAAAATTAACCAACATAATACGTCATATGCCAAGGATTGAAAAACGAAAAAGCCCGATGTTGTCGAACACCGGGCAAAAAGGAGGATGTGAAAGAGGAGAATTTACCTTACAGGATTATCCTTTGCATAACTGTATGCGCACCAAGCCGCTATAAGATGCACAACCCAACCCAACAAACCGGCTGATCCGATCCAGGAAACACCCGTTAAAAGAAGCCAAACGATCCCGATCACAATTCTGCCATTGTAAATTTGTCCGACACCCGGAATCAATAAACTTAAAATACCTGCAATATATGGTTCTCGCATTCTATTATCACCTCCAGTAATTTAATACGCGGAAATTCGTTTAGTTGTTCCAAAAAAGGCCGGACTTGCGGATAAAAAAAACTCTATTTTTTTAGTTTTAGTCTTCCGGCGCTGATTTCTTCTTTACTTCTACGATCTTACCGCGAAAGACTCGCATCACTTTTCTTACTTTCGGATGATTCTCGGCGTATTCGAAGAGCTCATCTTCCGTTGGCTCTTCCGTTAGTGTCGGAATGTTCTCATCGATTTCCTCTACCTCGCGAAGCTTTGAGACTATCTCAAGCGCTTTATTATCTTTTGCCGGTGCAGCCGCGGCGGAGGTGCCCATCCCTCTATCCGCCGGAGAAACGTCCGGGGCCCGATCTTCGGATTCGTCTTTAAGCGGCTTTCCAAGGGTTGCGGCCGGATCGATCAGAATTTGGAGCGTATCGCCCTCACGAATGAGCCGGTCTTCAAACTCACGGTCCAATTTTAGATCGTCAACATGCTCCAGATCCTCATCTGAAAGCGGCGCACTCTTAACAGGCATTGAAGTAAGGTCAATACCAAAGCCGCTCTTGGGTTTATCGGAATCTTGAGCCGCAGGGCTCTTTTTTGCCATACTCTTTCCGATTTTCTGACGGAGCGAAAGTGCTTCGGCAGGAGTGCCGTTCGCTGACTCTTCGGCAGCTTCCGGCCGCTCAGGTTCGACAATTTTATTTATTTCCGGTGAAACCGATGTTTCTTGCGGGAGCGAATCAGATTCTAGAGTTTTTTTTTCGAAGTGCCCTTCGGGCAATGATTCTGACGATTTCGTTTTAGCTGGAATCGATGCAGGATCTACCGCATCGAGATCTCCAATTGCTGACTCGAGTCTTCGAAGGCGTTCCAGCACGTCCTCTATCGGCGCAACCCGCCGCATTTCTATCAATTTGACCAAACCGATCTCGAGCAAATATCTGGGCTCATTGGCATCGCGCAAATTTGACTCGGTTTCAGCGATCGAATTAAAAAAACGAATCAAATCGGTTTCTGAAAATGGCGCAGAATAAGCTTGCAAATCGTCGGCACTCAAAATAGCGGTGTCAAGCAGGTCCTCCGTTTCGCCGACCATTTTAAAAACCAATAGATCTCTCACAAATGTGATCAGATCTGTACAAAAGTGGCGAAGATCATGACCGCGCTCGACAAGGTCTTTTACGATTTCAATCAATTCGCCTGAGTTTTTTTCAGAGATTGCCGTGATCGTTTTGGTGAGCATCTCGGCGCTGGCGATCCCGAGTGCATTGATAACGTCTTCAGTTTCAATCTTCTTTCCCGAAAAGCTGATCACCTGGTCAAAGTTGCTCTGGGCGTCGCGCATCGAGCCCTCTCCCGAACGAGCGATCTCCTTCAAGCCCTTCTCCGAAATCTCGATCTTTTCCGCCTCGGAGATCGTTTTGAGGCGGTTATAGATTTTTAGCAGCGGTATCGTTCTAAACTCAAATTCCTGAACACGCGACAGAATCGTTTCCGGGACCTTGTGCTTCTCCGTAGTCGCCATGGTGAAGATCACGTTCTCCGGCGGTTCCTCAAGGGTCTTTAGGAGCGCGTTAAACGACGATTTTGAGAGCATATGGACTTCATCAATGATAAAGATCTTATAACGGTCGCGCGCAGGGTTGACGTTGATGCTTTCAAGGATTATTTCGCGTATTTCATCAACCTTCGTATGCGAAGCAGCGTCAAATTCGAGAACGTCGATCGAGCGGCTCTCCGACACTTCTAAACAGGAAGGGCAAGCATCTTTACTGCTTGTATCGCATGGAGTCGGGTTTGGTTTCGAGGTCTTGTGACAATTTAAGGCCTTGGCAAGCAGTCTTGCGGTTGTTGTTTTTCCAACACCACGGGCACCGCTGAAGAGATAGGCGTGATGAAGACGGTCGTATTCAATAGCATTACGCAATGTTTGCGTAATTGCTTCCTGGCCGATGACCTCTTCGAAAACCTGAGGCCGCCATTTTCTTGCGATTACTTGATACGACATTGTTTGAAGTTTGTTAGATTTTAGCCGTTTTGCCGAGTTGCCACAAGCCAAAGGCGCCCAGGAGAAAACCGCAGATCTCGGCGGCGAGCAAATAGTACATAATTGCCCTTGGCTGGCCGTCAAGAAGTATCCCGGCGAGCCGGCTCAGGCCAAAGCCGGCAAAAGAAATAACTTGAAATGTTAATCCGGCTTTCAGAAAGGCCGAATTCTTGAGACAAAACAGAAGGAAAACTCCAATAGCCAGCATACAGCCGCCGTAGGTGGCTCTCAGGTCAGTTACGGCGGTAGGAGTCGGTAGGGAAATATCGATACTGGATGCCCAGTAAACCGGGTCGGCCAAAAAAATAATGCCGATCGCCAAATAAACGATAGCCGTCAAGGTTACGGATGTTTTAGCGATCAGCATAACTGCAAAAATTGGAGGCTTCAGACTTAACCGCAACACAGGAAGAAATTGCTACCGTTGCTCGATTCCTCGCCTGGCGGGGTTCACAACACATTCCTTGTGCGGAGCCTGAAGCCATATGGTGATTTCAGATTTCAAATTTAAGAATTCAAAGGTTTTGGTACAGACGAGCCCGCATTGAAATCTCAAATTTGAAATCTGAAATCTATTCTGGCGGAGAGAGTGGGATTCGAACCCACGGAACCCTTAACAGGTTCACAGCATTTCCAATGCTGCCAGTTCAGCCACTCCTGCACCTCTCCACTCTTGTTGGATCTTCGATTCCGGTCTTGTAGGTTTCCAGACCAAAAACCCAAAAAGATCCAATCTCAAATAGAACTGGCGGAGAGGGTGGGATTCGAACCCACGGTACCCGTAAAGGCACAACGGTTTTCGAGACCGCCCGATTCAACCACTCTCGCACCTCTCCGCGAAGATAGATTTCAGATGTCAGATG
>JABDJV010000213.1 GCA_013003295.1 Pyrinomonadaceae bacterium
CGGGCGAAAAGCGCGTGAGGGAAGTGGCGACAAAGCTCGAGCAGTTCAGACACACTTTCACACGTTTGTTTCCCAATATGAGCTATAAATCGCCGATCCCAACCTCGGTCGTCGTTTTCAAAAACAAAGGTTCGTTTAAGCGTTACAAGAATATCAAATGGGCGGCGGGGTATTTTCAACCCGGAGAGGATATAAATTATATTGCGCTTCACACCGGAGGCGACCGAAGATATCTGTACACGACGATCTTTCACGAATACATACATTTTTTGGTCAACAATAACGTTGGAAAATCGGTGATGCCGCCCTGGTTTGGGGAAGGAATTGCCGAATACTACGATCAATTCAAGATCAAGGATGACCGGATCGTTACGCTTGGAAGTCCAAACGGCAGCCACCTACAATCCCT
Source organism: Pyrinomonadaceae bacterium (assembly GCA_013003295.1). Taxonomy (GTDB): domain Bacteria; phylum Acidobacteriota; class Blastocatellia; order Pyrinomonadales; family Pyrinomonadaceae; genus Aridibacter. The sequence continues at coordinate 410 of JABDJV010000213.1, forward strand.
TCAGCGATCTCGGCTGATCCCATTCGATACGTTTTTTAACATCGACCACTATTCGCTGCAGCAGCAGGGAAGCCACAGCGCAAACATTTTTTATGCTCAATCATGGGCCCTGATGCATTTTCTTATAAAAGGGAACGGCGGTGCAAGAAATGATCAGCTGACCTCATTTATGGGGATGCTGATGAGGGGAATCGACCCAAAAGAGGCTTTTTCCCAGGCGTTTAAGACCGATTACACGTCGATGGAAAAAGAGCTCAGGAAGTATGTTAGAAAAAGTCGGTATGGCATCACAACGGTTACTTTTAAGAAGAAACTGCTTTTTGAGGATGCTATGCAGACCACTCCGCTCACGGAAGCAGAATCAAAGGCTCATTTGGGAGATCTGCTGTTTGCCATTCGGAAATATGAGGACGCTGAAAAACTCTTAAAGGAATCCCTGGCGCTTGATCCCGGCCAAAGCTTTGCCAATGCCACCATGGGAATGCTGAAGCTCAGACAGGACAAATACTCCGAAGCGCGTGGGTATCTTGAAAACGCTCTGAAGACGGAGAATTCGAATTACCGCATCTATTATCAGTATGCAAATGTTCTAAGCCGCGAAGGGCGTACCGAGGGAAGCTTTATGGATAGTTTTTCTTCGGAGAATGCTGCAAAGATCAGAGCTGCGCTCAAAAAAGCGATCACTCTTAACCCGTCGTTTCCCCGAAGCTACGATCTGATGGCACGGGTTAGCCTTATGACCGGCGAGAATATTGATGAAGGAATCGGTTATTTGCGAAAAGCGATCACGCTTTCACCGGGAAATCAGTGGTATATGTTGAACCTCGCCAATTTGTATATGAGAAAGCGCGAGTTTGATAAGGCGATCCCGGTAGTAGAGGCTGTTTCCAGGTCTGCCGATGAGCCCCAGCTCCGTTCGTATGCCCGGAGGCTTCTCGAAGACTTACGACGGATCCAGGGCCAGATGAACGCATCGAGAAACGAGGGCTTCCGAACCGGTGACGGTGAAAAAAAACCACCGAAGCTCGGACGTAGAACCACGACGGTGATCTCGTCTGACGACGAAGAACCGTCAGAAAGCGAACAGGAATTCTTGATCCGGGGCATCAACAACTCTTTGAGACCCCTCGGCAACGGCGAGGCCCGAACGCTTGGAACTCTGACAAAAATAAGCTGCAAACGCGGTAATATAACCTTCATTATAAAGGCTGATAGCGGCGAGATCAGGTTGACGAGCAATGACTTTCAATCTCTTCGGATCATGGCCTATACAAATGTAGGGAATCTGCAGATCGGCTGCGGAACAATAAAGCAGGAGTTGTTTGGTGTGTTTAGCTATAAAGTTGCCGGAAATGGAAAATCGAAGCTGGCGGGTGAGTTGGTAGCGATCGAACTTGTCCCCAAAGGATTTAAGATCATAGGAAGGAAATAGAAGATGGTACACCCGGCAGGATTCGAACCTACGACCCTCTGATTCGAAGTCTCAATTTCATTCATTTCGTGTTATTTCCCATGCTTTCAAAATCCCTTGAAAATCCCGTATTTATAAGCTTATTTTCGTGGTATAATTTCCAGTAGTTTCTCGTTGTTTCCCAAAGTAACAATTATTAGAGCGACCATTAGAGCGACCAAAACGATTATGAGCGGAAAAGATTGGCGAAAAGAAAAGCGCAAAAAAGGCGGAAGCATAACGACAAAGAACGGCAAGCTATATGCCCGGATTCAATATATTGACGAAACGACAGGGAAGCGAAAAGCGAAACTGAGACGGGCAAACAATCGAACCCACGCCAGAGCGTTGATCGAGCAGATGCGCAAAGAAAT
>JABDJV010000237.1 GCA_013003295.1 Pyrinomonadaceae bacterium
CGTCCGTTTCAATCGTTTCAGGCTGAAACGCCTTTGCGGCACTTCGCTTGATCTTTGTCGACACGAAAACCATAAGTGCGACGAATAAACCTCCGATGATCAGAATTTCCATAATAAAAACGTACCGTCAGCGTCCCGCTGGCTGGCGTGGCGGAGTCTCGCCGCCACTCCGAGACCATGATTTAAGATCGGTGCGTGAGACACACACCTGAAAGCCGCCGAGGCGGCGGCGCTACGGGGTTCCTACCAAATTAGGCTCGCTTTTTGCCGCCAATTGCCCGCATGCTGCAAAAATATCCCGTCCGCGCGGTGTTCTGACATATGCTGAAACCCCTCTTGATTCCAGGATCGCCTTGAAATCTTTGACCCGCTCGGGGGCCGGCGGTTCGTAGTCGAGACCCTCGGCGGAATTATGCGGAATCAGATTTATTTTAACGCGGGTCAGGCCATATTTTACCAATAGATCTGCAAGCTGACGGGCGTTCTCTGAAGAGTCGTTGACTCCCCCAAGCAAAACATATTCGAATGTAAAACGTTCTCCACGCCGCAAGGATTCCTGGAAAAACTTTGCTGCATTCATCAATTCATCCAAATTCCACTTCTTATTTACCGGCATCAAACGGTCTCTCAAATCATCATTTGGCGCAGAAAGCGAGATAGCCAGATGCGGCCGATTTTCGAGTTCGGCAAACTCCTTTATCCTCGGAACGATTCCGACGGTCGAAACAGTGATCCTGTTCGGCACAATAAACAGCCCGTCTTCCTCCGACATTATTTCGATTGCCGCGATCAGGTTTTCAAAATTCAAAAATGGCTCGCCGGCTCCCATGGCTACCAAATTTGTCCCGTGCGGAGTATTTGCCGCTTCCCCGTAAACATCGTTAAGCGCTATTATTACTTGCTCTATGATCTCGCCTACGCTGAGGTTTCTCAAAAGCCCGAGTTTTGCCGTCAGACAAAAGTCACATTTTAAAGGGCAGCCGGATTGAGACGAAAAACAAATTGTATCGCGGTTTTCGGTTGGAATAAAAACCGTTTCCACCGGGTATCCATCATCCGTCTTCATCAGATAACGGCGTGTGCCGTCTTCGGAAACATAACGGGATTCAACCACAAGCGCGGTTGCAACGGCAGAATCATTTAACTTATCGCGAAAACTCTTTGGCAGGTCGGTGATATCGGAAAAGTCCTTAAGCCGCCGGCCGTGGATAGCCTTAAAGATCTGATTTCCGCGATAAATTGGCTCGCCAATTCCGGTAACGAATTCAGCGAGCTCAGATTTGGAAAATCCTGTCAGATGTTGCTTCTCAGTCATTTCACGAAAAGTTCCTTTCCTTTGATCCAAATTCCTTTCGAAAAGACCGCATCGGGCGGATGTTTTTCAGCGAAGTTTTCTTCGGTCCAATCGATCTTTCGAGTCTTTTTGTAGAAAAGAAATTTACTGCTTGAGCCCAGGCGCAACTGGCCGTTTGGAGGAACGAGATAATAGTTGAGCATATCGTATTCTTCCAAAGCCTTGTAAACGGAGAGGTCACCTATCTCCCTGACATACGTTGGCGCGAGTGTCTCTTGTCGCCTGCGTTCGCGGTTTACCGCCACATCGGCGACAAATTCTTCGTAGTTTTCCCCGTAATTTACAACGGTCGCGTCGCGGAACATATAATTGTATAACCTTCCGCTGCTGTTAAATGGAAGATTTTCGTAAATCTCCTCATCGGCTTTTTCCTGTGTTCCGTCAACCATACTTTGAAGTGCGGTAAGAAACGCGATGAAATTCAGCTTGATCAAAAACATTTCGTCTTTGCCATGCAAACCGCCGGTCTCGACAAGGATCACCGGTGTTCCCCAGGCCGAGATCATATCGCCGAACGCCCGCGGATTGTAACTATCGTCGTAGCGGCCGATATTTCCCTTGATGAATTGGTTCAGCGCCTTGATCATCACGCCGCAAATTCTTTTATTTCGTTCCAGGCCCGGATAGCTCTCCCCATTCTCACGGCCGGAAACCGCCAAAAGCGAGATCGTTGCCTGATTAGAAGTCTTTCCTACCGTTGTCAATTCTTGTTGGTTGTGGAGATTAAATCCAAAATCAGGCTCAAATTCCTCACGCAGGCGCTTAAGCAAATTGCCCTCCGGGGTTTCAAGGGCGCGGGCGTCGCGGTTGATATCGATATACTGAAGATTACGACGCTGAAAAAGCTCAGCACCATCAGGATTAAGCATCGGAACCGCGCGGATCGTTAGCGTTTCCTCGAGTTTCTTTACCCACTTCTTCTTAGTTCGGTTTGTCTCAAGGAATGCAAACATGTCCATTAATGCGGACGTCGCAGTCGGCTCATCGCCATGCATTTGCGACCACATAAATACGCGCGTTCTGCCTTTTCCCCATTCGACCTGAAATATTTCCCGGTTGCCGTAACTCCGGCCAACTTCTTCTACTTTTACTCCGAGTTTCTCGAGTTTTTTGAGGTAGCGTTTAACATCGAGATGGCGAACGTTTGACGGAAATTTTGCGGAGATGTGAGTCTTTTCCCAAACCTCTGCAAACTCTTTCGGCGTTTGTGCGTCTGTAATTTGGCTCATCAATAAAATTAAGAAGGCGGAAGAAGTCAAGATCAAGAACTTCATTTCACTTAAGATAAGGCGGTTCGATGTTTCTATCAAATTCATAAGCAAGAAAAAACGATTCAAAATTCTATTTGTGCGATGCGAGAGTTTTTTCCAAAAGAGTTTCAAAATCATTACTTAATCCAAGTCGCTGTAACCAATCCATCTGTTCTTTCATCAGCCGAGGAAGGTAAGCAACGTCATTCATCGCATATTCGACGAGTTCTTTTGTCCAAACTTTGTCCCAATTCCTACCGAATTTTTTGCGCTGCGCTTTGTCCAGGTCGACGGCGAAGTATCGGTATAGGGTTTCAGCCAGCGAAACGGATTGATCCGCGCCCTTGGTCAATACTTTCTCGGCGATCATAGTGTCGTAAACATTTGAGGTGGTGTAACCATTTGCGCGCAGAAAACCCAGGTCGAATCTTGCATTGTGAAAGATCTTTACGATCGAGTCAGTCGCAAGAATGTTCTTAAGAGTGCCGAGTTCTACTCCTTCCGAGGTTGGCACCAAAACGCTGAATTCTCCGTCTGAAAACTGAACGCTGAAAAGCTCAGCTCTTTTTGGATCGAGCCCGGCCGTTTCCGTATCGCAGCCCAAAACCACGGCCTGCGATAGTTTTTCGTAAGCTGCGTTAATATCGGCTTTTGTTCTGGTAATCAGAATGTTCACGGAAGCTAAGAAATTTTCCCGCAAAGGTGCTAAGAACGCAAAGGGAAGAGAAGGAAAGAGGTTTCCCGCAAAGGCGCTAAGAACGCAAAGGGAGGAGAAGAAAAGAGGGTTCCCGCAAAGGCGCTAAGAACGCAAAGGGAGGAGAAGAAAAGAGGGTTCCCGCTAAGGTGCTAAGGTCGCAAAAGGAGAAATTAAACTATCAGGAAAGGAGTGAAAATGCGGTTGGCTTCAACTCGCCAACCTATTTGTTCCGTTCTTCCTTATTCTTCCCTTTGCGCCTTTGCGGGAAACTCTCCTGAAAACTAAACACAAACCACAAAATGAGTTATATTTACAGCAATTATGAGTCTTGATTTAAACGAAACCGAGGCACGTATAATCGGCTGCCTGATTGAAAAAGAAAACACAACGCCCGATTATTATCCGCTTACTTTAAACGCACTAACCAACGCTTGTAACCAAAAATCAAACCGTAATCCGGTGGTCGATTATGATGAACAAGTGGTGCAGCAGACACTTGAATCATTGCTCTCTAAAGACTTTGTTTACCTTTTTTATGGAAGCGGCAGCCGAACTCCGAAGTACAAACACCTGCTTCCGACAGTCCTCGATCTTGATCATCCTTCAACGGCGATCATTTGCGTTTTACTTTTACGTGGGGCGCAGACTCTTGGAGAACTCAACCAGCGTACGTCCAGAATTTATCAATTCTCCGGCTTGGACGAGGTTCATAAAACGGTTGACGAACTGATGAAACGTGACGAACCCTTGATCGTCGCGCTCCCGAAGCAGCCGGGACAGAAGGAAGCAAGATTTGCCCATCTGCTCTCGGGCGAGGTAGACATGGAATCAGTTTCGTTTGAGCCGGCAGTGAAAAGTTTGGGCCAGAGCTCTAGTAGAATTGGAGAGCTCGAACAGAAAGTTGGGAGTCTTGAGACCGAATTAAATTCCTTTCGTGAAGAGTTTGATGAATTTAGAAAGCAGTTTGAATAATAAAAAGCAGCACCACCGTCCCGATGGTGCCGCTTATTTGTCCTTAAGTTACCCTCTTTGTAACCCGCCGATGGATCTTCATGTTTACAAGATCCCTTACGGTCAATTTCTTATTACTTTGTTCCTGTGCCCGTTTAACGAAATCGCCGTCGATCTTAAAAATTCGTAAACGAGTTGCTTCGCTAACCGACAGATTCGAATATCCCAGTTCCCGCATTTCTTTAACAAACGCCGGAGTAACTTTGTGAATTCTAAGCTTTGTAGCGTCTGATACAGAGAGATCGGAAAACCCTAAACCCTTCATCTCATTTATAAACTCCGGGTCGATCTTAAAGATCCTTAGTTTTACCGCCTGAGATGCGGTTAAATCGGAAAATCCCGCAGCTCTCATACCCTTAAGATATTCGGGGCTCACTTTGTGGATTCTAAGCTTTACGATCTCACCAAACGAGTCCTTCGCCACTCCCATATCATATGCCGTTTTGACGAAATTTGAATCAACTTTGAAAATTCTTGCCTTTACGAGCTCTTGCATCGTTAGATTTGGAAATCCGGCACCGGCCATCTCCTGCTTATAAGCCGAGTTGACCTTAAATATCTTCGCTTTAAAAAGGTCGCTGACGGTCAGGTTTTGAAAGCCTGCTGATCTCAGATCATTAACATCCGAAACTCTAAGATCGAGCATTGCTGCAGAAAACATCTTGGTGTCTGACAGCTCAAATCCCATGCCTTTCATAGTATTTGAATAGCCGCTGTTCGGGGTAAAAATAAACTCGCCGATGCCCTTTCCATTTCGAAAAACACCATCGCACTGAAGCGTTCCGGCCTCTCGAATAAGTCTGAAATTTACCGTAGAATTCGCACCCTCGGTCTGCGCCCGGGTCAGGCCGTCCAAATCCGAGAACATAAAGGTTGAGCCATGCGAACTGTTGTGTCTCTTGCCCTCTTTGCTTTTTTCGTAGCGGAAGTTGAGATAAATATCTTTCTCTTTATCTTTACGCGAGCTCCAGTCATTATCGTTTGCGGTCCAGGTTCCTTTGATCGAACTCTGTGCAACGATCACAAAGGAGCCGATCGCAATGACGGCCAGACAAGCAAGGATACTTGCAATTATATTGATTCTACTTTTCATATGATCCTCTTTCTTGATGAATTTGCTTTTCACAAGAAACACACCGAAGGATCGAAGTTTGTGACAGGAATTTTTACTTTTTGGCCAGGTTTTGAAAACTTTCATCAACGATTTTGACATGTCGTTCGTCCTCATCGACAATGGCGCCAAGCTTTTTGTAGAAATTGATCGCAGAAATATTCGACCTCAATACTTGAAAATCCATCCTCACCGCCGCGAATTCTTTTCCACGCACCGCAATTTCCTTGACCAATTCTTCGCCTATACCGCGGTTGCGAAATTGCTCGGTGATAAAAATATCTTCGAGATAAACGCTTTTTTCTCCCCGAAAGCTTGAAAAATATTGGTAGAAAAATGCGTACGCGATAGGAGTTTCGTCGTCACGGACGATAATTCCGTGCACGAAACGATCTTTTCCGAACATCACATCCGCCAACTTCTTTTCGGTAACCTCAAGAAACTCTGTAAGGTTTTGATGCTCCGCAAACTCGGCCATGAGTTTTAGGATCGCATCGATATCACCTGGACCGGCCGTTTTGATCGTTAGATTCATATTAGATCTGCAGTGTGATTTGTCAGCGGACTTTTACTGCGGTCCTGCAAGTGTTAAGCCGTTTTTGTGGTTTGGTCACTACCGCCAGTTTCCTATTAAAACGAACGGCGACCAAAAATAGGGATGCTCAAATGGTTTTGCTTCATCAAATACAAATGCATTCTCGCCCGTTCCCTTGAAATGCTTAGCGAGTTTTTCAGTATACGCCGCGCTGGGTTTTAGTTCGCCGTCGATCATCGCCCTTTGAGACTTTTGAATGGAGAGGGCCTTGGTCATCATTGGGTCGTCTTTTCGTGAGCGATAAAAATCGCTCATTAGAATCGAAGTGCTTTCGTCGGCAACAGCCCAAAGGGTAGCCAATACAGCCTTTCCGCTTTTTGTCTGGATGGCTTCTGCCAGGGAATCGACTTCTTTGCCATTCGAATTCCCTCCAAGCGCAGTGTTGCAAGCCGAGAGTGTAACGAGCTCAACATCGCCAAATGTTATTTGCGGAGAATTACTGATCTGCTCAAGTGTCAGGGTTTTTCCGTCTCCCAACAGCAAAAATGAATCGGTCCAATTGTTGCCGAGCCGAAAATGACTGGCGATGTGAACGACCGTGTATTTTCGGCTTCCGGCGAGATTTTCAGCTGTGAGGGAGTCTGAAAAGCTGCGCATCGTAAAGTCCCGGTCCAGATACCTACGGCCGGGAAATATTCCATCTTCGGTTGGATCTCCTTCGTTCCGCACAATTGCTCTTAGCTCGCTTACGGTGCCCGGCAGGGATGTAAATTTTATCTTTTGCTTAATATTCGCCGGGTTTTCAACGCTCAGAGCTTCCGAAACTCCAACGCCAAGTGCTTTCCACTCGCTGTTCTCGTCGGAAACATCGTCTCGCGTTTTCGGCGTTATAATTACGTTTTGATACCGTTCAACCAGAAAGGATTTACCGTCTGGCGAAAGGGTGGCTAACGGAATATACCTAAGCGACCCATCGAGGGACCAGACAAGCGTCTTTGCCCCCGCAGCTGCGAGGTGTTTTTCGATCGGCTTGACCAGGATGTCATAGAGTTCCTTGCCCAAATGTCTCGGATCGACGCTTAGATCCTGAAGCGCGGCGCGGTAAGCGAATATCTTTTTGTTTAATTCCCCGGCCTTAATGTCGGTTTTTCCGTCTACCTGAACCGTCGGAGTAGTTAGAATAACGCGGTAGCGGTCTTCAGTTACGACCGTGTAAAGGGCTACTGTGCCATTACCCCATTTTCGAAGTTTTGCCTGCAGATTGCGGTCGTATTCGATTTCCTTAACTGTATTTTGTCCCAGCTCCCGAATGAGCTGCTTATCCAGAAACAACTTAAATGCCGCGTTCGCATCGCTTATCTGGCTTGAAAGCCGTTCGTATCGACTCTTATCTATACCCGTAAGATTTTTGTTCGAACGCGAAAGTTTTCGCTTTTTAGTATCCAGCTCGGTAAACCGGCGTCCGAGCACGGTAACCTCTGTCGCTAAGGCGGAGTAACGCGCGATAAGCTTTCGTTCTGTTTCGTTAAGTTCAACTCTCTTTTCGAGGCTCCTGATCTCATCTAAATCGCGTTTTACAAAATGCGAAAACTCTTCCTCCTTTAACATCTGCAAAACCCTCTCAGACTGTGCAAACTGCCCATCCGAGATTAGCAGGCCGGCAAGCTGGCGATAGGTATTCTCAACTGTCTTCAGGTAAGTGGATTGGATCTTGGTATCCAGGTTTTGGATGCCCTTCCGCAGGTCCTGGTATTTGTTGACCGCCTGTTTTCCGTAAAACGCGGCGAGTTTTGGCCGGCCGAGGGACTTGTGTGCATTCATCAAATAGCTCAGCGAGAGGGCCTCGGAAATCTTAAATCGTGAACCATTGATCGTCAGTGCGCGGTTTACGAAATTTATCGCGTCTTGTTTCTTATCGAGTTTAAAATTTGAGACACCGAGCTGATTTAAGGTTCTGACCTCGCCGTTAAGATTACCCGCAGACTGTTGAAGCGAAAGAGAATCGTTGAAATATGCGATCGCCTTTGACTGTTCATTCGCATCGGCATAAACATCGCCGATATTGAGCAGGATCATTGCCTCGCTTCCCTTATCGCCGGCTTCACGAACGTGAGGCAGCGCCAGGTTAAAATAGAAGAGGGCGTTTTTTGGGTCTCCGAATTCCTGATAGATGACGCCGATATTATTAATTGTCGGGATCGCCTCATGAAAAGCGTCGATTTGATAGAAGATCCGCAATGCCAAATTGTATAGGTCAAATGCCTTTTTTTTCTGACCAAGTGAAGAGTAGACAGTACCGATGAAGTTTACGGTCTTCGCCTGTAGAAGCTTATTTTCGGTTCTCTGAAATAGGTTGTAGGCGCGGTTATAGCTTTTTAAGGCTTCCTCCCTTTTTCCCAGCTTCTGTAAGATGATCCCGCTTTCGAGAGACGCTTTACCCTCACCATTCTTATCCCCAAGCTCCTGATACAGCCGGGTAGCAGTTTTAAACTTTTTTAGCGCGTTCTTCTGGGTTTCCAGAGTCTCCTGGCTGCCAAGTTTTTTTCCGTCATCAATTGCTTTTTTGGCTTGTTTGCGCTGTTCGATTGCCTGAGCAAACAGGATCGAAGTTAACGATATAAGAAGCACAAAAACGAAAAATAGGCGGCGGGCGCCCTTAAACTCTGTGACGATCCGTTTCATAAAAGAATTTCCCTTAACAATTAGAACGAAATATCGGCAAAAGTTTGCAATTAAAATCCCACGTTTCCAATAGTGAGGATATTTCTAATCCGCCAATAATTTCTTTTCATCCGCTTTTTAGGCCATTTCACAGCACTGAGAAGCCATTTTGCAACAACCCGATTTGCGAACTGATCTACTCATAATAAAATACTCTTTCGATCAAGACATCGCATGTAGATGTAGCGCCTTAAATTCCTATGAGTTTTGAAAGCCCAACTAAAGATAGTGAGTCTTACGACTCGAGCTCAATTAAAAACTCACTTCTAGGGCATCCGAGAATCATTTGGGGCTTTATATTTCTCTTTTGGACATTAATTTCCTTCACCTTTCCAATAACAGACTTTATTAAATCGTTGTCGTATCCGGAGAAATTTCAATTTCATTTGCTGCGCTCACTTTCCGAATCGATTCCGTTATTTTATGTATGGTTTGCGTTCACTCCATTTATATTTTGGTTTGGAAGAAAACTCAGTTTCGAGCGCGACAAACCGTGGGTGCGCAACCTTTTGATTCATGTGGTTTTGGGTTATGCCGTTGTTTCCGTCTACTTGCTGCTGACATCTGCTTATCTGACGGTTGTAGTTAAGGGGCTAACTGAGATCGCTCCTGTTTTGGACCGATTCTTTGATCGGTTTTATATGATCGGCCACTATCAATTGATAATTTATTGGGCAATTTTGGGGACCGGTGCGGCGCTCGATTACTATAAAAAATATCGTGAAAGGGAGATCGAAGCTTCACGCCTGCTTTTGCGTTCAACTGCACTCGAAGCTCAGCTTAATAAGGCACAACTCGACTCACTTAAAATGCAGCTTCATCCGCATTTTTTATTTAACACGCTTCACGCTGTTTCCGCGCTGATCGAAGATGATCCTAAAGGGGCCCGACGTGTAATTGCCCGGCTTGGCGAACTACTGCGTTCGACATTGGATATCGCTGATCAACAGACGGTTCCCCTCAAGCAAGAGATCGAACTTACCAAACTCTATTTGGAGATCGAGCAAGAAAGATTTGGGGACAAACTCGACGTAGAAATTGATGTACCGTCCTCAGACCTTGATTGCATGGTTCCGACACTGATCCTCCAGCCGCTTATCGAAAACGCAATAAAGCATGGGATTAAGGATGCCAAAACGAAGGCGATGATCGAGATCCGAGTTTCACGGGCGAACAAAAAAATCGAGATTAGCGTATCTGATAACGGACCAGGATTTTCTAATAGTGATTCCATCGAATTGGGAGATGGAATTGGTTTAAGCAATACCAAAGCACGGCTTGAGCAGCTCTATGGAGACGCGCATAGCTTCAAAGCCTCGAATAATGAAAAGGGCGGGGCAGTTGTAAGAATCATAATACCCTGTAACAGATCGAAACGATCAAATGAAGAGCAGTAATTCAAAAGAACAAGAGCCTGTGAAGGTATTGATCGTTGACGATGAGAGTTTGGGCCGAAAGCGTATTCGTGACCTGCTGGCAAACCGGAAAGAGTTTGAAATTATCGGAGATTGCTCGTGTGGTGAAGAGGCGGTCGATGCGATCAAATCCGGCGATTCGGATCTGGTTTTCCTCGATATTCAAATGCAGGATATGGACGGATTCCAGGTATTAGAAAAAGTGAGATCCGGGAATCTGCCGATCATTATATTCGTAACTGCGTACGATCAATACGCCCTTAAAGCCTTCGAGGTGCATGCGCTGGATTATCTTCTTAAACCCTTTGATGACGAGCGCTTTGAAGAAGCCCTCGAACACGTTTACAAGAAGATCAAAAAAGACAGAATTCATGTCCTTGGCGATAAGATCACTTCTTTGCTCACCGATCTGAAAGAGTTCGATGGCGGCAACGGCTCCCGCGGAGCGTCAAAGAATCCGGCGAATGCATATCAAAAACGGCTCGTAATCAAATCAACCGGAAAAGTCTCGTTTATAGAGGTTAAGGATATCGACTGGATCGGCGCGGATGGCTCATACGTAAATATAAACGCACGCGGAAAATCTCAATTAATGCGCGGTACACTTAAGAGTTTGGAAAGTAAACTCGATCCTGAAAAGTTTTTGAGAATTCACCGATCAACAATTGTGAATATTGCCGCGGTAAAGGAACTAAAGTCACATTTTCACGGTGAATATGTTGTCATCCTAAAAAATGGTGAGCGACTAAAACTCTCCCGGAGCTACCGTGATAATGCCAAACTCCTCCTCAACGGCTAGTTTCGAAAAACTCATTTACAACCCGGCTTGTCCGTTTTACCACATTCTAAAGCCCACTCAACACTTCTTCATTTCAACTCCCGTATTTTCCCGATAAGATGCGATCCATAACGTTTGCTATATGTAAACGGGGAGCGTAAACGGCCAAATTCATAGCTCCTCCAGAGTCGAAAATAGCCGCTTACGCTCATTTTTTTTGACAGCAATCTATTCTTGCGAGTTTGGCTATGAGAGATTTTTTGGCTGCCCCCGGCGCAATCACCAAGGCATTTCGTTTTTTCTTTGCACTCCTTATTCTGGGTTCGGCCCAGAGCCTCTATGCAATAATTCAGATTGAAACCACGGTCGATCCTTCAACGTCAAAAGCATTCATTCTCGATCTTAGACAAAAGACCGGGCTGGCGAGTATCGGTATTGACCGGAATCGCCAACTCACATTCAGACAGGATGAACGGCGGGTCGCCGGCTCAGAAATAATGTTTGAGCTGATCACAAACGCTATCCGTGACCCAAAAAACACCTTTTTTATCAGAGATTTTTCGCGTGCGGACTATATCCATTTCAGCGAAACAGATCAGGGAACGGTCGATGTTGAAACCGGAAAGACCGCGTATGAGGTGAAATTTGATTTTGAGGATTTTAAGCGATCAAGGAGGTATTCTTCTGATGAGGCGCTTGGTTCTTTTAGCTTTGGCATCAACCTTTTTCACGAGATCGATCACAAAGTCAGTTACGATCCGAGCGATCCAATACCCGAAACCGGAGTGCGGCCTGATCATGGATCCAGGGAAACAAGAGGAGTGATCGAGAGGACCAATCTGGTCAGACGCCAACTTGGTTTGATACCGCGAGATTCGAAGTCGCATTCGGGAAGAAGATATAAAGGAATCGTAGGGTTGTTTAAAAATACCTTTCAGATTCTGTTTAAGGATGATTTCGGGCGCAGGAAATTTCTGAGATGGAAAGTAGGTCGAAGGAGCTGAGCATTAACGCGATTTTTTCGCATTTTGAACGGGCGGCCCCCGAGGTTATTCGCGATTATCTTGTCCCTTTTGCTATTCGTTCCACGCGACCTGGCTTTTAAGACGCATGACGGTCTTCTCTTTACCTAGCTGTTCAATCGCGGAAACCATCGACGGGCCGACGGCTTGGCCGGTCAGGAGGACCCTCGCGCCGTTTAAGATCACGCCGACCTTGGTTTCTTTGTCAGCGCAGAGACTCTTTACGGCTGCAAAAATACCGTCGTGCGTAAAATCGTCCAGTCCTTCAAGCCGCTCAGCCAATTCGGGAAGCCACTCACGCAGATCGGGATGCTTTTTAAGGTTTTTATTGATTGCTTTCGGGTCGTAATCGAAATCCTCACTGAAAAACGCGCGCCCTTGTTCGGAAAAATCTTTAAGGGTGTAGAATCGTTCGCGAATAAGATCGATCGTTTCCTCAAACCAACGCTTCTCCTCCTCATCATACTCCTCGCGCCAGAGTTTTTCGCCGCGAAGTTCCTCGCGGACAAGCGGGATCAATTCATCAAGAGGCATTGTGCGGATGTATTCGGCGTTCATCCAGAGGGCCTTGTCGTCGGTCCAGCGTTTTGGATTATTCGCGTCAAAGTTGAACGCCGCGTTTGAGCGGTTGATCCCGTCGAATGAAAAACTCTCGATGAGTTGATCGTGGTTTAGGATCTCGTTCTCATCTTTTGGTGACCAGCCGAGAAGGGCAAGGAAATTGCGAAAGGCGTCAGCGATAAAGCCTTTTTCGCGGTACAGATCCATCGATACGATCTCTCCATGAGCGCGTTTTGAAAGTTTTTTTCCGCCGGGAGCGAGAATGAGCGGAAGATGTGCGAATACTGGTTTTTCTTCCCCAAGCGCTTCGTATATCAGGATCTGTTTATGGGTATTGGTCAAATGGTCCTGTCCCCGTATCACGTGGGTGATCCGCATCTCGAGGTCATCGCAAACGACGGCCAGATTATATAGAGGATGTCCGTCAGAACGCAGCAAGACCATATCCTCAATATCCGCGTAATCTCTCTCCTGCGGTCCATAGACGGCGTCTTCAAATGAGGTTTTTCCCGTTTCTGCGACCTTTAGACGGATCGCAAAGGGCTCGCCTGCTTCTGCTTTCGAATCAGATTCCGCCTTTGTTAGTTCACGATATTTGTTATCGCGCATATCTTTCTTGTCGCCTTGTTTTCGGGCCCTATCGGCAATGTCCCGCTTAATATCTTTTTCGGAACGGTCTTCTTTTGGAGTAAAATCGCGATAGGCCTTTCCTTCTTCGAGCAATTTAAACGCCGCTAGGCGATGCTTATCGGCATTGTTTGACTGAAATACAATTTCTTCATCGGGAGCAAAGCCAAGCCATTTCAAGCCGTCAAGAATTGAGGACAGCGACTCTTCGGTCGATCGCTGTCGATCGGTATCCTCAACGCGAATCAGGAATTTTCCTTTGGTGTTTCTCGCAAAAAGATAGTTAAAGAGTGCGGTTCTGGCAGAACCAATATGTAAATAGCCGGTAGGGCTTGGTGCAAAACGAACTCTGGTGGTCATATAAAAAAATGTTTCCCGCAAAGGCGCAAACTGGCGCCAAAAAAATTAACCTTTGATTCAATATTACCTAAATAAACGAATAGCTACCAAATCTATAATTTGATAGCTATCGCCATAAGACAAAAATCCAATAAAAATGGCGGAGATAGCAGGATTCGAACCTGCGAAGGGCGTTTCCACCCTTAACGATTTAGCAAACCGCCGCTTTCAGCCACTCAGCCATATCTCCAATTCGTATTTTAAGGTGTGGTCAAACCGGCTTTAATCAGCCGACTTGACGGCAACAGATATTCTAGCCGTTAGGCAAACTTTGTCAAGTTTTACGGCATCAAAGTCCGCACAACATGTCCAATTTAAGCTTGACACATTTGATTTTAGGAAAGAAAATGGAGCGTTGCTGGGAAAAGACCCGTGTTTAAGGTTTTCAAATGCTTTTTCAGAAGATCTGCTTTGAGCAGAGATTAGCAATTCAGGGATTCCAAATCATGTCGAATAAAAGTTTCTTAAAACTACCTATAACCTTGCTGACCACAATGTTTGCTTTTTTTGTTTTGGCCAACGAAACAAAGGCGGAAGTTATTGTCGAAAAAGGCAGCGGATTGGCAGTTATCAAGGGAGTAGTGCGTGATAAGGCTGGAAAACCTATTTCAAAAGCGACAGTTGCGATGTTCCGAAACGGATCATCTAAGCTCCTAAAACAGGTTACAGCTAGCAGGAAAGGACGGTTTTTTGCAAAGATCGTTCCGGGTACATATACGATCCTGGCGGTTGCCCAAGGATTTAATCCCGTGACGCTGAATAAGGTCAAAGTGAACCGCTCAGCGGAGCTGGTCTACGGCTTTAAGCTCGAAAGATCGGGCTTGGGAAATACACTTCCGGAGAAACGAGTCGACCGAAGCAGTTCAAAATGGAGAATTCGTGCGAACAATGCGCGGCGTTCGATCTATCAAAATCAAGAAGGCAAGAACCCGATCGCCGTTGAGAAAGCAGAGGACAAGTTGATCGCCAAGGTCGATGAAGATACCGAAGCCAGAATTGGAATCGCACAGGAAGACGAAAAGCGAACCCGAAAGGGGCAAACCGCGATCGAAACATTTGTTGCGGGGAATCGTGACGGCAGCTATACAGGTGTAAATTTTGCGACAGTAAGGCCGATCAGTGAACGCACTGAAATTATTTTTGCGGGACAATTCGGCTCAAATAAATCGGCACCGAAAAGATTTGAAACGATCGTAAATTTCCGTCCGAATGATAAGCATAAGCTCCGTTTGAAAGGTTCGATCACTGAGCTTGGAAAAGTCAAAATAAACGATCAGGATGAGGCACTTGCACAAACATCATTTCAATTGCTTGATCAATGGAAGGTTCGCGATGGTGTTGTTCTTGTTGTCGGTGTCGACTATTCGAAATTCCACGGGGCCGGGGATGATTTCTCGATCAGTCCGCGTCTCGGATTCCAGATCGATGTTGATTCGCGAACACGACTGCGAACCGCCTATACGACGCAGACTGAAACCCCTACCTGGCAAAGAGTTATAGAGCTTGAAGATACTCAGGTTCTGTTCCGGGAGCCCGTTGCGATACAAGATATTGCGATTGAAAACGAAAAGCCTGTAATGGCCAAAAACCGCAGGTTGGAATTTGGAGTTGAGCGAATTTTAGATCGTCGGTCGAGTGTTGAGGCAAACGTTTTCTTTGATGCCGTTACGGGCAGAGGAGTCGGGCTGGCCAATCTGCCATTTGAGAATTTAGGCCGTAATCATTTTGATGATTTGAATGCCACTCAGCACGGGAAAGCTCAGGGAATGAGGGTTGTTTACAATCGCCGCCTTAACAATTTTATCAGCACTGCTGCCGGTTACTCATTTGGAAACGGACAAAAACTTTCAGACGACGGAATTTCGAATCCGGCAGACGTTTTTGACAGCGGTTTCTTTCAAACTTTTTATGGTCAGCTCGATGCCGACGTAAGGCCCGGCACCAGCGTTAGGACAATATTCCGGCTTTCACCAAAAGCGACGGTTTTTGCGATCGACCCGTTTCAGGGCAGGTTGGCGATATACGACCCGGGCTTGAGCGTGATAGTTACCCAAAATCTTCCAAGCTGGGGCTTGCCGATCGATGCGGAGGCCGTGCTTGACGCTAGAAATTTATTCGATTTCCAGAATGATATCAGGAGTGAGAATGGTGTATTGAAACTAATTTCCCGCAGGAGCATTTTCCGGGGCGGGATCTTAGTGAGATTTTGAAAATTTATTTAGACTGACGCCGCAGATAAACGCGGGTATATGCAGATGGAAAGTGTTTAATTGTCTGCGTTTATCTGCAACATGCTGCGGCTATTTTTTTCCAAATTCTTGGATTTAAACAGAAAATCTGGATGTATTATCGCGGTAATTAGTCGTTTATTGAGAACAGAAGGCTGTAATTTAAGCGGATTCAGTCAGATTGACCTGTAAAATCGGGTTGGAACGCATATTGCCTCTAGTATTGAAAGGGCAAAGTGTGTTTATAAGATGAAAGGCAAAGTCTTTACAAGTTGGAGTTTAATTTGGCTGATGGCGACAGTTATGTTTGTTGCCGTTGGCGCACTCAACTTGCTACAGAGAGCTTATAACGATCTACCGCCCACTGACGGGGTTGTTTGGGTTCAAAAAGACGACGGAATATACGCAGAAAAGGTGGTGCCGGGGCTCGCCGCCTCGCGTGCCGGAATGGCGGTCGGCGATAAGCTTATCGGGATCGGTTTAGAGGATCAAAAGGTTGCGGAGAACGTCCTGGTCAGCGATATTTATATTTATCTGGAAACCGCCGGTGTAGGCGGACATTTAACCTACCTGTATCAAAGACCCTCCTATACTTTTGCAAACAATTTTTATTACGCGGATCTGCACAAGATCGACTCTTATCCGCGCTGGACGCCTTCGATCATTTTGCTCACGGTTGTCGGGATAGTTTGGCTGGCAATCGGAATATTCGTTCTACTAAAACAAGGCAGCCGCTCTCCGTTTGTTCTGCATTTTGCAACAGTCTGCCTCGTCGCATTCGTATTTCATTCATATAAAACAATCGGTTTCGGTGAAGATTTTGATCTGGCGGTCAAGCTGCTTGACGATATAGCCTTTGCATTCTTTGTGCCGCTGTTTTTGCATTTTTGCCTCCGGTATCCTGTCCGCAGCGAGGTTTTTGACGACCCGCCATGGACGACCTACATCCTGTATGTCCCGGCGGCATTGATCACTGCTGGCATATTGTTTTTCTCGCTCGCCTACCACGTTAGTCCGGGGGAGGGGTTTTCGATTTGGCTGGCAAATATTACCGACCGTTTCGATCTGATCGGCAGACTGGACCTAGCCAACTTATATCATTTCGTAGTTGGAATCTCGCTCGGAGCATCGGTTCTGATATGGCGATTTGTAAAGAATAAGAAAACGGTGGTGCGTCAGCGCCTGAAATGGGCAATGTGGGGAACGATCGTTGCCGTTGCGCCGATCCTGGTTTTCCAGATTACAAAAAGATTTGTCTTTCTACCGGAGGACGGCTATACAGCGTCGCTAACGATATTGCCGCTGGCACTTATCCCTCTGAGTTTCGGACACTCGGTTGTTCGATATCGTTTGATGGACGTCGATGTGGTCGTTCGCCGAGCGTTTGTATTCGCTTTAACAACGGTGGCGATCGCTGCGATGATCGGTGTGATCGCTCTTGGGTTGGTATTCCTGGCCCTTGGCGACAATCTTTCGAATTCCGAGATCGCGCTTCGCGGCTTGATCGCGGTAGTTGCGATGGCTGCGATCGTACTCCTTTCCGAACCGTTGAAGAATTTTTTGCAGGAGCGTACGGAACGTTACTTTTATGGCGAGCGTTATGATCTGCGCCGCGGCTTGCTGGATTTTGGCCGGACACTTTCGGCAACCACCGCAATGGAACCGTTAATGGACGCGCTAACCGAACGACTGCAGCAAGTTCTTGATGTAGAAAAAGTAGCGGTGTTTATTGAGGACCCGGATCATCCACAAAACTACAAAATCGCGAAGTCTGTTGGTCTCAGTGAAGAGTATCGGGTTCCAAGTGATTTTAGGACAATGATCCGGCAGCAGTCGGCAAAAAGAGGAGTCGTTCGTGCAGACGAGTTGGCCCTGATGGATATCGATCCCGACCATGTGGAAACCAACGGAAGCAACGTGGTCAGGCAGGAATTGCACTACTTCGTTCCATGTGTGGTTCGGGGGAAAATGGTTGCGGTTGTTGGTCTCGGACGCACAAAAGACGGCTCGTTGCTGTCTTCCGAAGATATTTCGATCCTCCAAACAGCCTCGGGATACGTAGCGGTCGCGGTTGAAAACAGCCTGCTGTACCAGGAGCAGGAACGAAGAGCGGAAGAGCTTGCGTTGCTCAAAGAATTTAATGAATCGATCGTTGAATCGGTGAACGTTGGACTGATCGCCGTTGATGAATTCGGACATATCACACGCTGCAATAATACCTTCGAAGAGATAATGGGGTATAGCAGTAAGCAGGCGGTTGGAAAAGCGATAAAGGAGATCTTCGACGAGAGCTTTGCCGCGAATTTAGAGACTATCCTGGGTGAATCGCGCTGGCATCTTACTGAAATACGTAACGCATACAAGATGCACACGAGAAATTTTGATGATGAGCCGATCACTCTAAACGTCGCAATTGCTCCGCTTCGCTCGATGTCGCAGGATCAAAAAGGCGCCATCGTAATTCTTGAGAATGTTACTCAACGGGTGAAATTCGAAGAAAGCCTGCAGCAGAATGAGAAGCTCTCGAGTATCGGTCTTCTTGCAGCCGGTGTTGCGCATGAGGTAAATACACCGTTAACGGGCGTTTCGAGTTATACCCAGATGCTTCTTGGTATGATCCCGGATACAGACCCAAAACATGCTCTGCTTCAAAAAGTTCAAAAACAGACAGATCGCGCGACAAATATCGTCGGAAATCTTCTCAATTTTTCACGAACGGGAAGTGCTACCGAGTTTACCGAGATAGATGTTAACAAGCTTCTTGATGACACCCTTCAGTTGCTGGATCCGCAGCTCAGGCAATCCAATATTAAGATCGTAAAAGATTACGCCGGCGTTCCTCCAAAGATCTTTGGCAATTCCGGTAAATTGCAGCAGGTATTCACGAATCTCATAATCAATGCCCGTGACGCTATCCTAAACGGCGGGACGGTTACGCTGACAACAAAATACAAAGGCGAAAGCGAGATCGTGATCGAAGTCGCAGATACCGGAACGGGAATCGAACCCGAACATCTGAATAAAATATTTGACCCATTCTTTACGACTAAAGGTGTCGGTTCGGGAACCGGATTGGGCATGGCAGTTTCCTATGGGATCGTGCAGGAACACTCAGGAACGATCTCCGCAACAAGCAAATTCGGTGAAGGGGCGACCTTCCGCCTAAGCTTGCCGATCGCTCACAAGCAGAAATCACGCGTCGCAAGCTAAATGCATAGGCAAGTTTCTTTCAATTACGAGATACTCCCGACAGATAAATCATCTTTAACTGCTGTTTCGTCTTCGGCCCTTTATGGTAAAGGTGTTTTCACCTCCCTGGCAATTTATGATTCACAGCCGTTCCTGTGGGATAAGCAC
>JABDJV010000283.1 GCA_013003295.1 Pyrinomonadaceae bacterium
TACTTTGGATCCAACGTGAAATTTACACTGGACGATGACGGCTCCGGAGGCACGGATCTCACCCTCCGATGCACTGGCGTAAATAAAGACAGCAGGGAAGAGGTAATCGCCGGATGGGTGTCAGTACTTATGGCGATGAAAGCGGCTGTGGATCACGGTGTCGACTTGCGAAACCACGATGCATCCCGAACCTGGGCCGACGGCTTTGCCGACAATTGAAACGGTGGTCCGTGGGTTTTACAGTATAAAATCGGTGTCCTGGATCATTTTCTTAGAAAAAACAATTGATCAATCGTCCATTTCCGGATTAGATCCAAAAACTGCCGGCACCCAATTCTGGTTGGATATATGCGGCCTTTCGTAACCGGAATCCACCTGTTTTTCAGGGATCTCAATTGCATCCGGGGTCAGATCTTCATATGGAATCAGGCTCAACAAGTGGCTGATGCAGTTCAAACGGGCATGCTCCTTGATATCTGCATTTACCACGTACCAGGGAGACTGCTTTATATTTGTATACATAAACATTGCGTCTTTTGCCCGCGAGTATTCCACCCACTTCGAGCGAGATTTCAAATCCATCGGGCTGAGTTTCCACCTTCTCTTTGGATCCTTGTTGCGCCTTTGAAAGCGGCGTCCCTGTTCTTCATCGCTGACCGAGAACCAATATTTGATCAGGATGATCCCTGAGCGGACCAACATTCGTTCAAACTCGGGACACGTGCGTATAAACTCACGATATTCCTCGTCAGTGCAAAACCCCATCACCCGTTCGACTCCAGCCCGGTTGTACCAACTGCGGTCAAACAAAACCATTTCCCCGGCCGAAGGCAAATGATTGACATACCGCTGGAAGTACCATTGCTGCCGCTCTTTGTCAGACGGTGTTCCGAGCGCAACGACCCGCGCGATTCTAGGGTTCAGGCGCCGGGTGATCCGTTTTATGACGCCTCCCTTGCCGGCCGCGTCCCGCCCTTCAAAAACCACACATACTTTCAAGCCCTGGTCCTTTATCCAATACTGGAGTTTGACCAATTCTTCCTGCAGTCTTGTTAATTCTTTTTCATAGTACTTTTTCTTTATCTTTCCATTTTTATGGTAGTGGTGCTTTTTCGATTCGTTTCTCATACATTAGCCCCGCGCGGATCTTGTCTGTTTGCTTCAATAATTTTTATTAAGCCTTATTATTAACAAAAAGTGAATAACAGTTAAATGCGGTAAATGATCGCAAACCGAATGTTTGTTTGCGGACAAATCAAAATAGCGCTTGGTTTACGAGTGGGCCTGGTCAAAAACCAACTCAGATTCAGACAGCAAAGGCATTTATTCGGGTGCGCTTAGGCGTCATGATTCGTATTATTCAATGCCTTGAGCAAAGCCAGCCCAGGGATTATCCTTGAGCTTCGAGAGACAACCTATGAAACATAAGAGATTGCTGGTGCTTGGTGCCTCGGGGGGCTGCGGTCAATGGGTGGTTCGAATAGCCGTACAGCGCGGCTATCAGGTCACCGCACTGGTGCGCCCTGAAACAAATTACGAAGCGCCGGACGGTGTAGAGGTCGTTCGGGGAAGCGTGCTGGAAACGGAAGTGCTTGAGCAGGCAATGAAGGGTCAGGACGCCGTAATATCCTGCCTTGGGATAAAACGAAAATCTTCGATCAATCCCTGGTCAGGTCTTGCATCACCTCCCGATTTTGCTGAGAAAAGTGCTCAGATCATCGCAGAGGCGATGGATAAACACGACGTTCAGCGTCTTGTTGCGGTCAGTGCAGCCGGAGTCGGTGACAGCCGGAATGCCCTAACTCGTATAATCAGCCTTATGATCCAAAAAACGAATATTTCGCTATCCTATCGGGATCTCGAAAACATGGAGGAAGTTTATAAGAAAAGCGATATTGACAGTCTGGCTGTTCGACCGGTGACCTTGGTCAATGGCCGGACAACAGATCGCGCGAGGCTTGTTGATCATTACGGACTTTTTTCGCGAATCGCCAGAAGTGATGTAGCCGGATGGATGTTGGATGCGCTGGAGCGCCCGGGTCCTTTTAAGAAAGCATCCGAAATGATCGGTTGAAAACTAAGCCTGGATAGGGAGCTGACACGAAGATAACAGGTGAAAACGAACTAAAAGCGAGATATAATTATTTTGTATAATCGCACTCAAGTGTTAAATATTGTATATATCGAAAAGTTTCGTAACTTTTCGTGATCGTTAAACTATCACGGAGAAACCCGTTTGAAGTATCTTGCTAAAATACTCGTATTAGCATTCATTTTGGCGTTGGGCGTTATTCTTGCGTCGGGTTGGATTGCGAGTTTTGGAGACGCGGGCAAAGCTTTTCTTTTTCCGAGCGCGCCGGTCGAGGTTGATGAAAACACGCCGACAAAGAATTCTGAAACAGCGATCGCGGCTCTAAAACAGAACTGCGGTACATGCCACCGTTCAACACTTTCCACGGCAAAGCCAAAAGCGCTTGCAATCTTTGATCTTGATAAAAGGCCGTGGCACGAGTCCGTAACCGACAAACATTTAAAGGGCATTTCCGGTCGCATCAAAACCAAATCCGGCTTATCCGATTTGGAACGCACGGCAACTTTGGAGTTCATTTCCTGTGTGCGCAGTCTGAAGGCCGACAAACCTCAAGCCGCCTGCTGAACAACGATCAATCAGCTGTTACAGCTCCCGCGCGAAATATGGCCATCGTTAGACAACTTGCAGATATTTACTTTTTGAGCCTTCAACCACAAATCGATACAGAGACTCAGCCAGCTCTTCCTGCTTTTGAGGCTTCGTAAGCATACTGTCGATACCTGCGGATTGACAGGTTTTTGAATGTTCTTCCGAGCAGTGAGCGGTAAGTGCGATGATCGGCAGATGCTGATCCTCAGATTCCGTCTTTCGAAACGCCTCGGCGACCTCGGGCCCCGACAAACCAGGCATATTGTAATCGAGCAAGGCAGCATCAAACCCGCCGTTTTGAAGTTCTTCGAGAGCGCTCTCGCCATCTGCGGTTGAGGTGACATCGCAGCCGATGCGTTCAAGTTGGAGCACGAGTATTTCCCGCGCGACCCGGTTATCCTCGGCGATTAGAATCGAAAGCGGCGGAAGTTCAAAAGTTTCCTGCGGGGGTTCTTCAGCAATATTGGCCGCGACCGGAAGGACCATGCGCGCGGTAAATGTGGTTCCTTCTCCGAGTACACTGTCAACCGAGATCCCGCCCCCCAGTATCGCGCATAGTCGCTTGCAGATGTTCAGGCCCAAACCGACCCCGGCATCCGGCATGGATCTTCCCGAATCTGATTGGACATAGGGCTCAAATATTTCATCAAGGTCTTTGGCCGGAATACCGGGTCCGGTATCTTTTACGATCACGATCCACTCTCCGTCCCGGATCCGGGAGTTAACCGAAATACGGCCTTCTTCTGTAAACTTTGCGGCGTTGCTAAGGAGGTTTAAGATAACCTGCCGACAGCGGAGTTCATCCCCGAGAAGTTTTGTGGCCCCGTCTCGGTCGATCGTCGTTGTCAGCTCGACCGGTTTATCTTCAAGCGTAGCTGCGACGACTCCGGCTGCCTCTTCGACAGTTCGGGCCGGATCGAAAGGCTTCTTCGCCAGCTCGATCGTACCGCTTTCGATCTTAGATATTTCCAACGTATCGTTTACCAATTGGAGCAAAACTCTCGAACAGGATTCTGCCGTTTCGGCCATCTTCCGCTGCTCGTCCGTTTCGAGCATTTCACTGAGCAAACTCAAGGAACCGACGAGACCATTGATAGGCGTTCGCATGTCATGACTGATGTTGGCGAAAAAGCGTGTCTTTGCGGCATTTGCGGTTTCAGCGATGATCCGTGCCTCATCGAGCGCGGCCGAGTGATTCTGAAGTTCGATATTTGAGTGCCTGAGCGCAAGCAGCCGCTCAACCTGACTGGCGAGTATCTGAAGCTGTTCGATCTTGTTTTCGGCGAGAGTCATGACGCGGGGGCTTATCGCACACAATGTGCCAAGCGGCATGTCATCGATCGGAGAGCGAAGTGGTATCCCGGCGTAGAAACGGATCAAGGGGCCGGCAGTGACCAATGGATTGTCATGAAAGCGTTCGTCGCGGCTGGCGTCTTCGACGATAAACGGTTTGTCCGCTGTGAGAATAGCGTGCGCGCAGAAGGCTAGATCGCGAGGCGTTTCATCGGCATCTAAGCCGTGTTTCGATTTAAACCATTGGCGGTTTTCATCGACAAGGCTGACGAGCGCAATTTCGGTTCCGGCGATCTCCGAAGCAAGACGGGTCAGATCGTCATAGGCCCGTTCGCCTATTGTGTCAAGGATTTCAAATGATCGGAGGCTTTGAAGCCTTTCCGCTTCTTGCGGATGGTTTTGTGCTGGGAGCATAGTAGGAGTCCTAAATGAGTTTGGAGATTGGAAGTCGGGGCGTCAATGAGATTTCAAGTGGACGCAAAATGAATCCAATAAATTATTGTACCATAAACAATGTTAAACATTAAAACAATCTAGGATTCTTGCCCCGGCATCCGAAAACATGTGAGGAAGCGAAAACAACGCGTCCTGTACCCGACCCAACAACATCATCCTGCCGTTCCGTTGTATGCGCTAAGATCTCGGTACGGTCGAAAACCGGCGCCGCGAAAAGCGAAAAAACGAGAAATTAAGAAAAAACAGACAATGTGACTTTTTAAGAAAATGGTAAATATGTTTATTGATTTGATTTAGATAACAGCGGGTTGATTTAGCAGTTAGATCGGTATTAGCAAAAAAAATAAAAAGTGATCGTCAAAGGTTGGTGGATTGTCATATCGGAATCGGAATAGTGATATAGGTTAAACAACTCTGATCCAGGAGATTCTGCCGACTGACATTGCCGATAGTTTATTAACTATAGTCAAGGAGAAAGATATGTATACATTAGACTTTCCGAACCCTCCCCAAAGACCGACGATACGGCGGGTTCCCGGACGGGAGATTCAAACAATGAGTCGTCGGTCTGAAGATCGGGGATTTTTCAATCATCATGGCAGCTTTAATGTCCCGGGCGATGGCCGGAACCGCCTTGTTGTCAGGTTTGGTCCGGTGATTTATCTGGCAATGGAATTGAGTCCGGCGGAACGGTCCGAAGTAGAATCGCATGAGATGGACCATTTCAATGATTTTCTCGCTGCTGCCCGTGACCTAAAAAATCATCTGAACCGGGCTGTCAGGCAAGCGACGTGGGCCGATCTGCAAGTTGCCTGGGATTGGTTTAATTATTATGTTCGCGATGATGCTCGAAACCTACACCGCAGTATGGGTCGCGACACGATCGTAATGAATCCGCGGCCGAGAAGCACTGCGCCGTACTAGGCGCCAGCATGCGCAATTCGCTCATGGGTTTTTCAGGAAACCAGATGTTTTTTGAAAACGGCAATTGTACGCTCCCAAGCCAATTTGGCTGCCTTTTCATTGTAGCGGGGAGTGGAATTATTATGAAAACCGTGTTTTGTTCCCTCGTAAGTGTGCATTTCGAACGTGACCCCGTTTTCTTCCAGGGCTTTTTTGTAGCCCTCCCGCTTTGCGTTTACCCGCCGATCATCCTCTGCATACTGGATCAGAAGTACGGCTTTGATCTTGTTCACATCCTCAAACGCCGGCGCGCTTCCGTAAAATGGTACCGCCACCTTGAGATCCGATCCCATCTCGACGGCCAGGTAGTTTGATACGCCTCCCCCAAAGCAAAATCCCGTAACACCGAGATTGCCGTTTGACAGAGCATGATCTTTCAAGAATATTGCTCCATTCTTCATATCGATCTTGATCTTGTCGCGATCCAGTTTTCTTTGCATCGCCCTTCCGTCATCATCGTTCCCGGGATAACCTCCAACCGGGCTCAAGGCATCGGGTGCAAGCGCTAGAAATCCATCAGTTGCCAACCTGCGCGCAACATCTTTTACGTATGGATTGAGGCCGCGATTTTCGTGGACTACAAGCACTGCCGGAAAAGGCCCTTCGCCTTTCGGCTGAACCATATAACCACGCATCTTACTCGAATTTCCCCCCGGGGAATCATACTCAACATAGGTTGCTTTGATCCGGTCATCATTAAACGAGATCGTTTGAGCAGCCGCGTAGTCTGGCAAAAGCGCCTCCGCCATTGCAAGACCTGAAATGCCTCCCAAAACGCTCAGTGCTCCGGCTCTTTTCAGAAACTCGCGGCGTCCCATGTTGCTATGACAGTATTCGTCATAGAGTTCATACACTTGCGAATCAATCTCAGCTTTTTTCATAAAATCAAGGTATCATGAACCTTCAAAAGTTGTCTATATTTTCAAATCTGATTCAATTAAGACGGCGAAATCCTGAGTTCGGTGGATCGCGCTTCGGGAAAAATTTCCGTGTCGATGTATTTTATACAAGGAAAATTGAGAGATTTAGTGTTATCGGCAAACTGAAAGTCGTGTACAGAATCCGTTGATTCGTTGACCATATGAAAATAGCTACCTGGAACATCAATTCTATAAATGCACGGCTCGAACACATTCTGAGATGGCTTGATTCGACCCAAACCGATGTGCTGTGTCTGCAGGAAACAAAGTGTCGGGACAGTAAGTTTCCAATCGGTCCTCTTGGTTCGGCGGGGTATTCAGCAGAGTTTCTGGGCGAAAAATCCTACAACGGTGTTGCAATTTTGTCGAAATACCCGATCAGCAATGTGCAGAAGAATATGCCGGATGACGTTGAAGAATCGCCGAAGCGATTTATCGCCGCCGACGTCGAAGGGGTGCGTATCGTTAATATCTATGTTCCTCAGGGTACAAAGCCCGGGACAGAGAAATTCGATTTTAAGCTCGAATGGCTCCGGCGCTTGCGCAAATACTTCGACGAAAATTGTCCACGGGATTCGGATATCCTGCTTTGCGGCGATTTCAATGTCGCACCGGAGCCGATCGATGTTTGGGCACCGGCCCGCCGGGAAGGGAAAATACACTTCACGAGGCCCGAGCGGGCCGCGATCGATGATCTGATGGAATGGGGGTTTACTGACGTTTTCCGTATGCTCAATCCGGGCCTAATGGAGTTTTCGTGGTGGGATAAGAAAACAAGAGCGTTTTCGAAAGACCATGGTCTTAGGATCGACCATATCTGGACGTCGGAGGACCTTGCTGATCGGTGTCGAAGATCCTGGATCGACCGTGAACCGCGGGGCTGGAAACGGCCAAGCGACCACGCGCCGGTTATTGCGGAATTTGAGTAGATGCGATCTGCTTAGTTTTTTGCCGACACCGTAATACATTCGAACTACCTTTGGACTAACCAATTCAAAACCCTTTTAGTGGGTTTGATTCAGAAATTCCAGGCAGATTCACATGGCCTTTCACCTTTCAACCTCTTGGTGCTAGGGCCCCCGTAGCGAATGCCAACCCGAATTCGTGCAAAATCGTTAAAAAAGAAGATAATTGTAGCGAGATGAGCACCCACCGCAGCTTCGTATTCAGACGTAAGGAGGCAATCTATGACACGATTATCGGACTTTGTAGCGAACCGGTCCCTGGAGCAGATCTATGACGAAGGCTGGGGACCGGCCGTTCTTGACCCTTTCGCCGAGGATTTTAAAAACTATGTTTCAGCTGGCGATGTCGTTCTGGATGTTGGCTGCGGGACAGGAATTGTAACGCTTCTTGCCGCAGAGGCTGCCGGGCCAGAGGGACAAGTCGTTGGCATAGACCCCACAGGTTTTCTCCTCGACCGGGCGCGGTCGAAAACGCCGGCCTACCCGGTCAAGTGGATTGACACGAATGTCGAAGACATGCCATTTGACGAGAATACATTCGACGTCGTCCTCTGCCACCAAACCTTCCAGTACGTTGAGGATCCGGCTGCGGGGATGGCGGCTATGAAACATGTTGCGAAGCAAGGTGGGACCATCGCCGTCAGCGTTTGGTCGCCAGTTGAAATGCAGATTCCCGTCCGGGACCTGGAAGACCTGATCGCTCAACACATCAGCCCGGAAGTGTCTACACTGCACGCGTTTAGCTTTGGCGGTCTCGACAAACTCTCTGGGTTGGCGTCGGACGCGGGCCTGGACGTGCGCTTTGCCGGAACCGTGTCAAAGCCTACAGAGTATGATTCGGTAGGAGCCTGCGTTGAATTGATGCTCGCCGGTGCCGGCCGGCCCCTTCCGGATGGGTCACTCGGGATGGGCCTGTTCGACCTCGAAGATCCAGCTTACGAACGGGGAGTCGAGGATCTGATCGCTGCGCTCGAGATCCGTTGGGCGGACTACACGCGAAACGGACGCCTGATCGTGCCCTATTTTACCGATGTGGTCGTGGCACAAAAGCAATAGAATTCGGCCCGCCGGAGTCGTACCGATCAGATAGCGTTTGAATCGGGATTTGTCTCCGTAACGCCTTTCATAAAAACAACCCCGACTTTTTCAGGAAAAGCGCCTCTGATCACGCGCCGATTGTCGAAACTTTTGAGTCGCCCGCGGAGTCTGTACAGCCATAAATCCAACAAAGTATAGAATTTTGGAAACACCGGGATCCATTTTTACTCTACTGGCC